>JAJRUU010000029.1 GCA_024277605.1 bacterium | reverse complement strand
TCAGCATCTTCAGGGTTGGTATGAATGCTCTAAAATACCTGGGAGATACAATACTAAAAACAGTCTGGCTCCCCTTACTGGAACCTTTAACCTAAAACTGTCCACGACTCAGTGATGGGTTTTATTGACATTTAACACGAAGCCTGCTAAAGTCAGCTTATGTAGAGACATAATCATATGAATTTGAAATTTTATCAGACCGTAAGAATGACTGGACTCTTGCGGTTTTTTTATCTGCTTATTACTGGAGAACATACTATGAATAGCAAATCTTATCTGTATCTTGGGCTGGCTGGGCTCACAATTTTAACGCTCGGCAGTTGTGGCAAGACATCCCAGGAGAAGGAAGTTTCAGCAACCGATCAACAAGTGGTCGCCAAGATAAACGACACCGCAATTGATCAGCATCGCTTAGACCGCTTTATTATGACCATGAAGCAAAATCAGCCGCCAACCCAGACCGCCGGATCAGCGGAAGCCAGCCCGGAAATGAAAAAAGCCGCCCTGAAGCAGTTGATCCGCATAGAATTGCTGTATCAGGATGCTCAGGCTAAGAACCTGGTCGTAAATGATGAAGAAGTTGAAAAGGTGGTGGAAAGGATAAAATCTCAGTTTATGGAGCAAGATAAGTTTCAAAAACTATTGACTGAAAGCCTTACTTCAGAGAAAGAGCTTAGGGATGATATCCGGCGGAATCTATCTATTGAAAAACTGATCGATCAGCAGATCGCTGCCCAGGTGGAGATAACCGAAGAGGAAAGCAAAGCTTTTTACCAGGAAAACAAGGATAAATTCGACCGCCCGGAAGGCGTGCAGATAAGCCATATTTTAGTTAAACTGGACAAGGAAAGTTCCCCGGAAGATGAAGCTGCCGCTAAACAAAAAATCGAGGATATAAAGCGCCGCATAACTAATGGTGAGGATTTTGCTGAATTGGCCCGCACCAATTCCGGTTGCCCAAGTGCGGCAAAGGGTGGTGATTTAGGGTTTATCAGGCGCGGACAAACTGTATCGGAATTTGAGCAATGCGCTTTTGGGCTTGATCACCCCGGCCAGATCAGCCAAATCATTAAAACTTCTTTTGGCTTTCATATACTTAAAGCCGGGCAGAAACGACCAGTCGGCGTTACTCCTTATGAAGAAGTCAAGGAGCCTATTAAACGCCAGCTAAAATTTCAGAAGATTAATGAGGAGTTAGAAAATTATATTCAAAAGCTGCATGCTGAGGCCAAGATTGAATCTCAGCTAGAGCTTGATGAACCTCCGGTTAACACCCCTTAGGCAGACGCTTATAGCCAGGTACCCATATAATCAAATCTGAAATCCATCAGGGATTACAGCATCTTTTTCTATTACCGTAATTCCCTCCCGAATGATAATGTGCCCGGATTCATAATCGGAAACTCCGGCTTTATTTTCAATCCTTACATTATCTCCCAGGCACACGTTTTTATCAATTATGGCATTTTTTATAAAACAATTTTGTCCGATACGAGGGGTAGAAGGACCATTACCAATAGTTGCTTCGGCTAAAGTATAGCTGTCGGCTCCCATGATAATGGAGGATTCAATGTGAGTTCCGCTTCCTATGTGGCTTCTCAGGCCAATGATAGAGGAAGAGATGTTACAGCCTTCGATTATGCAGCCTTCCCCAATTATTGAGGAATTGATATGGCTGCCGTTAATCTTCGAGGGAGGCAGAAAGCGGGCATGTGTGAATATTTTCCAGTTTTCATCAAACAGGTTCAGTGGGGGGATAGGTGACGTTAAAAGAAGATTAGCTTCATAGAAAGATTTTAAGGTTCCTATATCTTCCCAATAGCCATCAAATTCATATGATTTCACATCGCAACTTGCCATGGCTGCCGGAATGAGTTCCTTGCCAAAGTCTACCATGTCTGGATTTTGTTCCAGTAAATCCACCAGGACATTTTTTCCGAATAAATATATCCCCATTGAGGCCAGACAATGCGGCGCTCCATTGAAATCAAGGCTTAATTGCTCTTGAAGCGCTGTATCTTTGGGTTTTTCATGGAAAGAGGAAATTTTTCCATCCGCAGCTGTTTGCATAATTCCAAAATGGTGAGCCATAGACATGGGCATTGGTTTACAGGCCACCATGATATCGCATGCAGCCTGCCGTTTCGCCTCTATTATTTTACAGAAATCAGCGCTATATAGTTGGTCGCCAGAGAGAATCAGGATTTCGTCAATCTTCTTATCAGTAAAATGCTTAAGACACTGTCGGACTGCATCGCAGGTTCCTTGGAACCAATTGGCACTCTCTATGGATTGTTCAGCGGCAATAATTTCAGCAAAACCGTTAGAGAACGCATCCAGTCGATACGTCCTTGTTATATGCCTGTTTAAGGATTCGGAGTTAAACTGGGTAAGAATAAATATTTGGTTTAACCCGGAATTAAGACAATTACTGATCGGAATATCGATCAGGCGGTATTTGCCCGCCAGGGGAACGGCGGGTTTGGAGCGCATTTTAGTCAGCGGATACAGGCGGGTACCCCGACCGCCACCGAGGATTACACATAAAACACTTTTCATATATACCCCTGCTATTTTGCAATTATGTTAAGTTATACCGAGTTGCATCCAAAATGATACTAATTTCTCACTCGGGTAGGTCGGCCTTCAGGCCGACCAAAGAGCGGAGGACTAAAGCCCGAGGACTAAAGCCCTCCCTACCCATTTAGTATATGTTTGATTGCAACTCGGTATTAAGTTGTCGAACAAGTGAGCATATGATCCGTGAAGTTTAGTAAATGGCACTGCTGTAAGGAAGAAACATATCCCATATGTTTAAAGAACAATACTCCCAAGGGCGGCAAAGAGAGACAAAGAGAGTGAGGCCTTCCGTGCACAGGAATGTGAGTTGCTTCTACACTCCCTGAATTTCCCTGTCCGCTTCCCCCGTATTCTTGAGCGTCACTGTTGAGCATTTCCTGCCACAATCCTCCCTTGGGCACGCCTATTCGATAATTGTGTCTGGGAACCGGGGTGAAGTTACAAACCACCAGTATCAGCTCGCTGGCCTCTTTCCCCTTTCGGAGAAAGCTTACGATGCTTTCTTCCCAATCATGAAAGTCAATCCACTCAAATCCAGCCCCGGAAAAATCAAGCTCATATAAAGCTGGTTCAGTATGGTAAAAACAATTTAAATCGCATACCCACTTCTGGATTTCCTGATGGAAAGGATATTGGAGATGATTCCACTCCAGGCTATTGTCATGATCCCATTCTTTCCACTGGCCGAATTCTCCCCCCATAAAGATTAGTTTTTTCCCGGGATGGCCGTACATATAGCCGTATAAAAGTTTTAAACCAGCCTTTTTTTGCCAATCATCCCCCGCCATTTTCCCGATCAGCGAACCTTTACCGTGAACCACCTCATCATGAGAAAGCACTAAGGCAAAATTCTCTGTAAAAGCATACACTAAACCAAATGTAAGTTGTTCGTGATGATGTTTTCTGTGAACAGGGTCTTTAGAAAAATATTGCAGCGTGTCGTGCATCCAGCCCATGTTCCATTTCATGCCAAAACCTAAACCACCCGAATGGGTGGAACGGGAAACCATGGGCCAAGCGGTGGATTCTTCCGCTATAGTCTGAACATCCGGATGTTGCTCATATATTGTCTCATTTAAGCGCTTTATAAAATTAACGGCTTTTAAGTTTTCTTTGCCGCCATATTCATTGGGTATCCATTCGCCTTCCTGCATGGCATAATCCAAATAAAGCATTGAAGCTACGCCATCTACCCTTAAACCATCTATGTGGTATTTGTCTAACCAAAAGATAGCGTTACTAATTAAAAAATTTTGTACTTCATTCCTGCCGTAATTAAAAATATAACTCGTCCACTCAGGATGAAAACCTTGTTTAGGGTCGGCATGCTCATAGAGACAGGTGCCGTCAAAGTAAGTCAGCCCATGTTCGTCATTTGGAAAATGAGAGGGCACCCAGTCGAGAATCACGCCTATTTCATGCCGGTGCAGATAATCGATCAAATACATAAAGTCCTGAGGTGTCCCATAGCGGCTGCTGGGGGCAAAATATCCTGTAATCTGGTATCCCCAGGATCCATAAAAGGGATGTTCCATAACCGGCATAAGCTCAACATGAGTAAAACCCATCTGCTTCACATAATCAGCCAGACAAGGGGCAAGCTCCCGGTAGCTGAGAAACCTGTTTCCCTCCTCGGGGATCCTCCTCCAGGATCCTATATGCAGCTCATAAATTGAAATAGGTGCATCGAGCGCATTAACCCTATGTCGGCCCTGCATCCATTTTTTATCTTTCCAGCTATAATCCAGATTCCATACTAAGGAGGCTGTCTTCGGTGGGTTTTCCCAAAGCAAAGCAAAGGGATCTACCCGATCAGTTTTGTAGTTGTGGTAATTTGAAATTATGTGATATTTATAAACCTCACCCTTTTCAACTCCAGGAATAAATCCCTCCCAAATTCCAGAGCTGTCCCATCTCACATTAAGCGGATGTGCTTTTTTATCCCAACCGTTAAAATTGCCGATAACAGAAACTTTTTTTGCATTTGGCGCCCATACGGCAAAGGATGTTCCTTGAATACCACCTATTGTGTGGAGGTGAGCGCCCAGTTTATCATAAAGCTTAAAATGGGTTCCTTCCCTGAATAGATGGATATCGTAATCTGTAAAAAAACTTGCGTTGTATAATACTGATCCCTTGCCGGTCATAGTAAATTCCTGTGTAAAGTTAGCAGCTTGCGTTTTGCTGACAGGAGACTGGATTTGTGATTCCCCAAAAACATAAAGGTGATCGCTGGAACTATCAATAATACATCTAAATTAACAATTTTGTCGAGGAAATTCTTTTTTTTGTTAGGAACAAGTAAACTGTCCGGAGTTGTAACACGTGAATTGTCCGGTTTATGGTTCTCCTTAAGAGGAGGAGCCATGAGACGAACAGAGTTGCTACAGGAGGTCAGGAAGATGCGTTTTGAGGAGATTTACGG
>JAJRUU010000241.1 GCA_024277605.1 bacterium | reverse complement strand
ATCATCCCATATTATTAACTTGTATCAGGGTGGTCAAAATTCGGCTAGCGCAGGTGGTCAATTTTCGGTTGTCATTCGCAAAAAAAGATGCTTTGTCATAAATTCATATATATACGTATAATATTCAACAAGATAACGGTAGGGTGATGGCTCCCATAACACCCAGATTCAATTTTTAATTGATCAATAAAGAGAAAAAGTTAAAATTTTTGCTTGACAAACAAAACCAGCCTTGCTATAAACTTTACATAGTAAATGTAAACTTTTATTAAACGAAAAGGAGGGGCAGATATGAATAAGGCAGATTTAATCGCTCAAATATCACAGGATGCAGATATTACTAAGGTTGCTGCTGAGAAGGCATTAAATTCTTTCCTTCTATCGGTTAAGGAATCAATTCGGCAGAGCGATACGGTGAGGTTGGCCGGGTTTGGTACTTATAGCTTGGGGCGCCGGGCAGCCAGAAAAGGGAGAAATCCTAAGACTGGTGTGGAAATTAAAATTCCGGCAAAAAATGTGGTTAAATTTAAACCCAGTGCAAATTTTACCAACTACGTAATATAATAAGTCAAAAAGAGGGGGGGGGCAATAAGAAGATTACTCCCCCTTTTTTTATTTGGTAACACTTTATAGCGCTAAATAAAGCGGCCGGTTATGCAAAACAGTTGCATTTAGCAGATTAAGATTTTGCGCTTTGGTACCACACAACTTTCCCCAACACCCGGTTTTCCTTGTTAGCTGAAATAACCAGCGGAGTATAATCTTTTATGTTCTCGGGTATTCCTAAAAGATAATTCTTTTCCAGGCTAAGCCTTCTAATAACACATTCCCCTTCATTATCCTTAAAGGCCACCAGACTGCGGTTAATTGATTCCAGCTCTCGCTGGTGGGAATCAATACAGACAATAGCTCCGGGTTCGATTAATGGATGCATTCCAAAATTATCAGATTTAACGTATAAGCAGCGATAGCGGTGTTAATCTGTAGAGGGTTCTAAATAATCTGCATTTATTATAGAATAGCCGAGAATATCATTTTTGCCAATGTATTTTGGATTACTGCTGGCAAAATTATCGTTTATTATGGGAACCACTCGAAAATCGCCTTTTTCGATCTGGTCGGATATGTCTTTATTCTCTCCAGAGCCGGACAGTACTCTTATTTGTGGTTCCTTGCGGGTGGGCAGTTCGTCTTTACCGGAAAGCAATTCAGTAACAGGAACACCTATTCCTTCACAAATTTTGAGTAAAGTGGTGAAAGTAGGATTATTCAATTCGTCATTTTCTATTTTAGATAAATATTCACGTTTTATACCGGTTCTTTTCTCTAAATCAAACTGAGTTAAGCCCTTATTTTTTCTCAAATGTTTTATTCTCTGACCCAGATAAAATGACATGCATCCTCCCTCTTATCTAAAATATGTTCTTATAATAGATTTATTTATTAAAAACACCCAACTTTTTTAAAAGACGATGGCCAATTCTCAAAAACAGAAAAAGCCCCCCCCCAACAAATATTCCCGCAACCAGAATATTGGCAGAATCTATTTTAGCTCTAATTCCCACAACGCCGATAGCGATTAAGAGAAAAGCCACCAATAGCCCGCACAAAAACTTGATAAAATCCTTAAACCTCAAAGAGACCTCTTGTCAAATAAAGGGCCGATGAGAATAACGTTTATTCATTTCTCTTAAGAGATTGATTACGGTGAGGATGATTTTACGCTGGATTTCCGTTCCTTGCTCTAAATCGGCTGAAATTATGGCGTTATAACTTTCACGCGAAAGCACAAACAGCTCTAAATCCTCCAAAGCAGTTACCCGTGCAGAGTGAACCCCACCATCAAAAAATGACAACTCGCCAAAGTATTGACCCTCTTTGACGGTAGCCACCGTTTCATCCCGACTATCAAAACGACAAATTGGTAAGGTAACCTCTACGCAACCATTCTTTATGAGATACAGCTTTCCTCCCTTTTCCCCCTGATCAAAAATAACGTCCCCTTTGGAATAGCTTTGCGTCTTAATTACAGAGGCTATCCGCTTAAGTTCCTGGTCGTTTAGGTCTCTAAACAGAGGGTTTTTTTTCAACAAGTTAATTGCTTCCATTCCGTTTGCTCCTTCTCATGCCATTTGCAACAGGGTAATTTTACACAAAGTATAACATAAGTTACAACACTGTCAAACAAAAAAACGCTTTTTGTCCCGAAAAATTCGGGTACTGTCCTGGGCGAATCAACATTTAGTTGAAAAATATAAATTTATCAGCTTCCTGTTCCCGCCGCCTTGGGCAAACAAAGCTTTACTGGACGTTGGCTCATGCACCTTATCTCACAAGAGGTCTGGCGAATCTAGTCTGAGTTTATGAATAGATCAGGTTGTAAACACATATTTATTTAATCGATAGCGCTTATTACCGGTGTGGCTAAAATCACCGTTGCGTATCACAAAGTAATTTTCATGTTCCGATCTGCTGGATAATAAAATTATTTTGTTCCAGAAAATTGACCACACTTACAAAATCATTCGGTTTGAAACAGGGGAGCCCAAAATCATTCTCTACCGTACCAAATAAGGCAATTAAATTTTGGCCCGAAAACAAAGGCGCACCTGCATCTGTAGCTATTATCTCGATCTTGGGTGCGCTGCATTGAGAGTAGCCCTCGGTTAAAATAATATTTACTCCGTTTAAAAGTTGTTGAATCTCTGCGAGTGATAATTCGCTATCAACCCGGCTGATTAAGGCCCATTTGTTGCTTGAGGAGATCATCACCTTGTCTGCACCCGCCTGGGCACAGCGCCAGCTATCCTTTCCCGGTTGGTCAATATCAAATCCATGCACATTATGTTTAACTATAGCCACGGTGTATCCGCGTCGTTTCAGCTCTGGAATAAGGCCTTCTAAAAAGAGCGTTTTTCCACTGTCAGAACGCCCGATTACCGAGACGATGGGGGTTAATTCGGTTGTTTTAGTCACTATCTTGTGCCCACTACACTTTTATTCAACAACTGAACCGTGACCTTCTCGCCAGCGTTAATACCGGCGCTATCCTCAGGAATAATCATCAATCCATCAGCGCCTGACATAGAAGAAAGCATGCCCGAGCCCTGTTGGCCGGTGGTGGTTGCATAAAAGCGGCCCTCTTTTAGGGTTAAGCTCACCCGCAAGAGATGCTTGCGGCCCAATTTCTTCTTGATGTCTTCGGTTGATATTGCCTCTATATAATCCGGCAGTATCTGTTTTTTTCCCAGCATCTTATAAATGGTCGGCCGGATAAATTCCTCGAAGGTAACCATAGAGGCAACCGGATTACCGGGTAAGCCAAAGACCAGTTTCTCGTCCCAGCGGCCAAATAAAATAGGCTTTCCAGGTTTTATGGCCACCTTCCAAAACACAAGTTCCATTCCCAAACCCTTGAGAACTTCCTGCATCAGGTCATATTTGCCCATGGAAACCCCGCCGGAGGTGATCAGAATTTGGCAATCCTGTGTTTTTGCGAGTATCTGTTCCAGTTCAGCGATGTCATCCGCAGCAATCCCCAGATTAAGCGGTTCCCCACCGGCATCAAGCGCTTGGGCTGTTAGGGTATAACTATTGCTATTGTAAATATGATTTTCCTGTGCCGACGCACCTAGCGCTTGTAGCTCACTTCCGGTTGCCAAAATGGCTATGCGCGGGCGCTTAACCACCTTTACCCGGCTTATGCCCAGCGAGGCCAGTATCCCAAGCTGCGCCGCCGCTATGGTTTGTCCTTTTTGTAATATCAGATTACCCTGCTTTAGATCCTCTCCTGCCTGCCTGATATGGTCACCTGGGTGGGGGCGCAAGTAAAGAGAAACCCGGTTTTCAGCTTGGTTGGTATATTCCACCGGGACGATGGCATCAGCCCCTTTAGGGATTGGAGATCCGGTCATAATGCTTACCGCTTCTCCTGCCCCGAGGACAGCCGTATATGCGCTGCCGGCAGCTACTTCGCCGACTACTTTAAGGCGTACAGGGGTGTCCGGGCCTGCGTCTTTAAGATCAACGGATCGAACGGCATAACCATCCATGGCCGAGTTATCGACCGGCGGTACATTGTGGCCGGCATATATATCTGCAGCCAACACCCGCCTCCAACTAAAGAGAAGCTCCACCTCTTCTGGAGCCAGCGGTTTTGCTCTGTCGAGCACTTTTTCCCGGGCTTGCTCTAAAGAAATCACTTTTCCGGCGACGCCCCTTTTTCCATTGCGGAAATCCGATGTTCAAGCTCACGAATCCTGGCCTGTAATTTAGGTAATCGCCGGGTAATTACCTCCGCCTTTCTCCATTCAGCGTGAGGTATCCCGGCAAAACCAGCCATGACAGCCCCGGCCGGAACACTTTTGATAATACCGGTTTTGGCGGCTATTTTGGCTCGATCCCCTATTTTAATATGGCCGACTATGGCTGTCTGTCCCCCCAGCATGACCCCGCGGCCGATCTGGGTGCTGCCGGCAATCCCGCATTGGGCCACCACTATAGAGTGCTCGCCGATGCTCACGTTATGGGCGATTTGTACCAAATTGTCTATTTTAACCCCGCGGCCGATGTGAGTATTTCCCATGGTTCCCCGATCAATAGTGGTATTCGCCCCCACTTCGACATCATCCTCTATTACCACTGAACCTACTTGAGGAATTGGCCGGTGTTTCTCTCCATCCCACACATAACCAAAACCGGGACTGCCGATCACGCAACCGCTATGCAGGGTAACCCTTTTACCAATGGTTACCCCAGGACAAATGCTCACATTTTGCTGAATTACCGAACCGGCGCCGATAGTTACCCCGTTTCCAATGCAGGCGCCAGGATAAATGATGACACCCTCTCCCAGTTCGACCTGATTACCCAGGACAACCCCGGGATAAATAGATATGTCTTTGCCAAGCCTTGGATCCTTGCCGATTACGGCCATGGGATGCACCCCGAAAGGTGCATGGGGAGCGCTGTGAAAATATTCCAGCAATTGGGCCAGGGCTACGAGGGGATTGGCCACTACTATATGGTTTTTTTTAATCCCCTTAATAGCTGGGGAAACGATTATGGCAGAAGCCTTGGAGGTTTCCAGAAAGCGCCTGTACTTGGGCTGCGCCAGAAAGGTAATGTCGCCGGTTTCGGCCTGCTCGATAGGCCTGACCCCGGTTATTATTAAGTTTTCATCACCGACCAGCTCTCCGTCTGTCAATTGGGCGAGTTGTTTTAAGCTAGCGGTTTTACTCATTTGAAGGTTTCCTCGTTGTTCGGGTAAGCAAGGGACCATTTTTTAACGTGACAGGAAATTATATAATCGGGCTTGCCTGAATAGGCGCCTCCGCTTCCGACCGGAAGGCGGCTAAATTAGCTCAAGGATTATCACATAGTTAATCCAGGCTGTGCCCGCTATTTTTTCTTTGAGACATATTGCTTATCGTATAATGAAATTATTTTGGTGGTTATATCCATCTCCGGGGTGGCATACAAAATATTGGAGGCTGAGATTTCTGTATCCCCCTTCTTTTCTCCGGTGGAATCCAAGATCAGCGTGTAGCCTTCATCCTGACCGATTTGTTTAATTATTTTATTCACATCGACCACAATTTCACTGACTACCTTTTTCTCAAAGTTGCGAACATCGCGATAGGAATCCTTTTCAAAACGGTCCTTGTCTATCATTTTCCTTTCAATTTTATCCTTTATCTCTTTCTTGGCATTTGTAGAAAGTACCATTTCTTTTTCTTTGTATTCGTCGAACATTTTGCTTATTTCTTCTTCCAGTTTGCCAATTTCCGCTCGCTTTTTTTGAATTATTTGGTTACCAACGGTTGACATTTCTTTGCCGGCGGCCGATTTTTTTATAACCTGCTGCATATTTACATAAGCGATTTTTATATCAGCAGCATGGGCTAAACCACATACATTCAGCAACAAACCACATAATACCACAACAGTGAACCTTAAAAGTTTTTTACTCATTTTTTATCCTACTATTGTTCTTTATGTTAGAACGAAATGATTTGTTTCCGCTAAAAATACGTACCGATTGCAAAATGCCATTCTGCGGAGGTTTCTCCCTCTTCTCTATCCAACTTATACCCCCAGTCAAGACGAATAGGCCCCATGGGGGTGAAGAAGCGAATACCAACCCCCGCGCTCATACGCATTTCGTCTAATTCATAGGTTTGCTTTTCAGCAAAAGCGCCGCCGGTATCGAAGAAAAGCAATCCCGCCAAAGGATCAAATAACGGGAAATGCAATTCCACATTGAAAACCAGTTTCTTATCCCCCCCAATTACTTGATTGCCAATACTGGGGCCGATGGAGTTACGATCAAATCCGCGCACGGTTCGCGCCCCACCGACAGCAAATAACTCCTCTATCGGTATTTTATGGCCATCGTAACTTTGTTGATAACCGATTAACCCACGTAAAGACAAAACAAACTTCCACCACAGCGGAAAGTGCCAACTGCTTTCTCCCAAGTAGCGGATATAATAGTTATCTCCTCCAATCGGGCCGCCGGCATATTCTAGCGATAGCTTGGTTCGCGAACCCTTATGGGGCCGCCAACGGTTGTCCCTGGTGTCGCGCAGCAGTGACAGCGAGAGCTCACTAGTAGAGGATGTCCCCTCCCTTGCCTGGATTATATCAGCGGCATCAGCTGCTATGTCATATATTTCTACATCTTCATATTTGTAGCTTAAGTATCCCCTGATGCGTTCTATTAAGG
This sequence comes from bacterium, assembly GCA_024277605.1. GTDB lineage: Bacteria > SZUA-182 > SZUA-182 > SZUA-191 > JAJRXT01 > JAJRUS01. The sequence continues at coordinate 20,429 of JAJRUU010000241.1, read as the reverse complement.
GATACCCAAGTTGTCCCTGCACCCCGCGATTATCTATTTTATAATTTTGATAGTCCGTCTGATTTCTGGTGCGATAATATACATTAACTCCGGCGGTAAGCGGAATATCAAATAACCAAGGTTCAGTAAAACCAATATCGTAGCGCTGAGATATTTCCCCGAACGATCCCGACAGGCGCAGCCTTTGTCCCCGACCAAAAAGGTTCCCCTGGGTGACGCTTACATTGGCCATAAGACGATTGACTGACCTCCAGCCACCGCCTACGGTCAGCGCTCCGGTTAACCTTTCTTTGAGGCTTACATCAAGGTCTAACTGATTTTCAACTTCAGTGGGTTTGGTTTGGATGTCTGCTGATTCAAAAAAGCCCAAGTTCATTACTTCTTGATAACTACGGCGGATTGCCGAACTGGTTAAGACATCCCCCTCTTTAAACTGTAATTGACGACGGGCTATTTTATCGCGTGTATTCTGGTTGCCGGAAATGGTAATCCGTCGGGCATAGGTTAATTTGCCCTCGTTTATTTTAATTATTAGATCCACCTGCTTGGTTTCCGGATAGGTGCGGGTTAGGGGAAAAACCTCTGTAAGCAGATACCCACGATTGGCGTAACGTTCTGTAATAAAGGTTATATCTTTTCGCAGTAGACTACTATTGAAGACATCCCCCGCTTTGGTATACAATCCCCGTAAGATTTCGGGGGTCCTAAGCAATTGGTTACCCTCAACCTCCAATTTACCAACAGCATATTGCACCCCTTCAGTTAAGGGTATTTTGATATAGAGCTTGGTCTTATCTTCGGATAAATCAACCTTAGGCGTTCCGATTTTAGCATCTATATAACCATGGTCATAATAGTGGGCTAAGAGTCGCTCTAAATCTATGTTCAATACTTCCTGTTTTAAATGACCGCTTCCGGTAATCCAGGAAAGAAACCAATAATCACGGGTTTCGATCACCTTCCTTAGCTCAGCATCAGTAAAAGCGGTGTTTCCCTCAAAGGAAATTTCTTCTATTCTGACTTCCGGGCCCTCGTTAATATTAAATTTGAGCTTAACCCAGTATTCGGAGACTTCTTCTTTTTCAACTTTTATCTCGGCCAGATAATACCCGTTTTCTTCATAAAGCATTTTTATCTGTTGAATACTTTTGGCAATCGCTGCATCGTCCAGCACAGTGTTTTCCTTGACTTCCATTTTTTCCAGTATCTTATCCAGCCCCAGCTCATCGTAGCCGGTAACCGTTATCTCTTTAATAGAAGGTTTTTCTAACACGATAAAGGTAACCCGCAGCTGTCCCTCGGCTTCGGTTACATCGATTTTTACATCGCGGAAAAAACCGGTTTTAAAGATAGCGGCCAGATCCTGACGCAAGCCTCGGCGATTAAGCGCATCTCCCACTTGAGTTTTAATCTGGTTTCGGATAGTAAGCGTTTCAATTGTCCGATTGCCCTCAACTTTGATGGCATCGATGTTCTGGTTTTGTTCATTGGCTAATACTGGCGATAAGGGCAAACAACAAACCATATAAGCGAACATCCCCAACAACAAGCCTAATCTTTTGGTCATACAATTCCCCCTGGAAGAATACCCAGTCTATGATTCCCCTACTCGGGTAAAAGCTCTTTAGAGCGGTTCTTCCTGGAGGTAGTAGTTTTTTCGGCAAAAACCAACTTATTTTTCTTCACTCCCACCTTTATAGTTCCTCTTTTTTTAAGACAGCCGCGTAATATTTCATCCGCAAGGCCATCTTCAATATTACGTTGAATAGCCCGGCGCAAGGGCCTGGCGCCATAGCTGGGATTATAGCCTTCTCTTACCAACCAATCTTTTGCGCCTCGGGCTAATTCCACCTTTATGCCTTTATCTTTAATCTGCAGGTTTAGTTGATTAATAAGCAGTTTTACTATTTGACCTATATGTTTCAGGTTAAGTGGGTGAAAGACAATAGATTCATCCACCCGGTTTAAGAATTCCGGGGTAAAGGTCTTTTTCAACTCAGCCATTATGCTTTCTTTCATTTTATGGTACGACGTATCCACATCGTTTTTCTGAAAACCCAGGGTGGTTCCTTTTTCAATTAAGCGAGCGCCAATATTGGAGGTCATAATCAGCACACTATTTTTAAAGTCCACCACCTGACCCATGCTATCGGTGAGATGGCCGTCTTCCAGTACCTGGAGTAAAACATTAAACACATCAGGATGGGCTTTTTCTATTTCATCCAGTAAAATAACGCAATAAGGGCGCCTTCTTACCCGTTCGGTAAGCTGTCCACCTTCGGCATATCCTACATAACCCGGGGGTGCTCCGGTAAGTCTGGATATGGCAAACTTTTCGGTATATTCAGACATATCAATACTTATTAAGGCCTTTTCATCCCCAAACAGAAATTCGGCCAGAGTGCGGGCCAATTCCGTTTTGCCGACACCGCTTGGGCCTAAGAAGATGAAAGACCCCACCGGTTTTTTGGGGTTTTTTAAGCCCAGGCGGGAGCGCTTGATTGCTCGAGATATCGCAGCAATCGCTTCATCCTGCCCAATTACCCGTTGGTGAAGCTCGTCTTCCATGCGCGCCAGTTTTTCATATTCTCGTTCTTCCAAGCGAAACAGGGGAATTCCGGTCCACTTGGAAACGATATGGGCTACATCTTCATCGGTCACCACAACCTCGGTATTTTCCTGTTCGTGCTCCCACTCCCGCAGCAGTGCATTTAATTCCCCTTTTAGCTTGCGTTCTTTATCCCGCAAGCGAGCGGCAACTTCAAATTCCTGGGCGCTGACGGCAGTTTCTTTTTCCTTGGCCAGATTCTCGATCTTGTTTTCCAGGCGATTTATATCAGCAGGTGGAATGCAGGCCGCCAGCCGTGCACGTGAACCGGCTTCGTCAATTACATCAATCGCCTTGTCCGGTAAGAAGCGATCGTTAATATAGCGGTCGGAAAGCTTAGCTGCCGCAGCAATCGCCTCATCGGTGATACTCACCCGGTGGTGGGCCTCGTATCTACTTCGCAATCCCTTAATAATGGTTGAGGTCTCTTCTACTGAAGGCGGTTCTACCGTAATAGTTTGGAAGCGCCGCTCTAATGCCCGGTCTTTTTCCACGTACTTGCGGTACTCATTTAAGGTTGTTGCTCCGATGCATTGCAACTCTCCCCGGGACAGGGCGGGCTTCAATAAGTTGGAGGCATCCATAGATCCCTCGGCTGCCCCGGCGCCAACCAGGGTATGCATTTCGTCTATAAACAGGATTATATTATCTGTTTCGACAATCTCCTGCATAATGTTTTTTATGCGCTCTTCAAACTGCCCCCGATATTTAGTGCCGGCTACCAGCGACCCCAGATCCAGCGTCACCAAACGCTTTTGAGCCAACACACCGGGCACAGTATTATTTACAATACATTGGGCTAAACCCTCGACTATAGCGGTTTTCCCCACGCCGGCTTCACCGATGAGCACAGGGTTATTTTTGGTGCGCCGGGTGAGGATTTGAATTAATCGTCCAATTTCATCATCGCGGCCAATTACCGGGTCCAGTTTTTCCTTTAGGGCTAACTGGGTTAAATCAATACCAAATTCATCTAAAGCAGGGGTTTGAGTTTCCTCTGGCCCTGAGACCGAGTGTTGGAGGAAATTGATGACTTCTTGACGCACTTCTGCTAAATTTATTCGCAAATCTTCTAAAATACTGGCGGCAATCCCTTCTTCTTCCCTGATCAAACCCAACAGGACATGCTCGGTGCCGATATAATTATGCCCCATGAGGGTGGCTTCCTCAATCGATAGCTCTAATACCTTCTTGGCGCGCGGGGTAAAAGGGATATCCCCCATAGCAACTTTTTTTGTTCCCCGGGTAAGTCCTCTTTCCAGTTCCAGTTTTATTTCAGGCAACGGAACACCCAGGTGCTGCAAAACCGCGGCGGCAACTCCCTCCCCTTCACAGATGATTCCCAACAGTAGATGCTCCGTACCCAAATGTTCATGCTTTACCCTGGCGGCTTCCTCGCGAGCCAGGATGATTACCTTTCTGGCTCGCTCAGTAAATCGTTCAAACATAATACTCGCTCCTATGACTTAACACTATACAGATGTTTTTTAACAAAAAGGACTTAACCCTCAACTATTTTTCCATCCACCAAACGGATAATTCTATCAGCCCGATGGGCTAGCGTCTCATTGTGAGTGACATAGATCAAGGTCATCTTTTTCTGTTGGTTTAATTCCTGTAACAGGCCAAAGACTTCATCCCCGGTCTTGCTGTCCAGATTACCGGTGGGTTCGTCGGCCAGTAAAAGTTGCGGATTGTTTGCCAGCGCACGGGCAATAGCCACCCGCTGTTGTTCCCCCCCGGAAAGCTCTCCCGGGCGATGAGTTGCCCGCTGTTCTAAATCAACCTCCGCCAACAACCCCCTCGCCCTCACCTGAGCTGCCGGCTTTGGGGTCTTTTGGATAAGCATCGGCAGCATCACATTTTCCAGGGCAGTAAATTCCGGCAGCAGGTGGTGAAATTGAAAAACAAAGCCCAGCGTTTTATTCCTGAAAACTGCCAACCGCGCAGCATCCCAACGGGATAAGTCCTCATGTTTGTAATAAATATGCCCCGAAGTCGGGTGATCCAGTACCCCCAATATATGCAGCAAAGTACTCTTACCCACCCCGGAGGCGCCAATGATAGCCAACATCTCATGTTGCTGGATATCGAGATTGATCTCACTTAATACGGATAGCTCTGATTTGCCGCTCATAAAGGACTTGTTTAAGTCACGAGTCCTAATTAAACACTCACTCATAGCGCAAGGCCACTGCCGGATCAAGCTTAGAAGCCTGCCAGGAAGGATAGAGTGTTGCAAGAAAACTAATTAGAACAGAGGCAATACAGATAGTTAGCACCTCTCCGGGTATCATCTTAAAGGGTAAATAATTCATATAATAAATGTCCCCGGCTAATTTAATCAATTTGTATTTGTCAGCCAAAAAGCAGGTGACGCTGCCGCCGATACCCCCTAGCAGCGTGCCTGTCAGTCCAATGATAAGTCCCTCCAGCATAAAGATGGACATTATCCCCCGAGAGGTAGCCCCCATAGATTTTAAAATAGCGATATCCTTGTTTTTCTCCATTACCATCATAATTAAGGTGCTTATGATATTACAGGCGGCTACGATGATAATCAAGGTTAAAATAATAAACATAGCCAGCTTTTCCAGCTTTAAGGCCGAGAAAAGATTGCGGTTCATTTGCATCCAATCCCGCGTCCAAAAGGGAAAATCAAGCAGTGCTTGTATCCGTATAGCTACGTCCTTGGCGCTGTAAATATCGTCTACCTTAACCTCCACGCCGGTAACGCGATCCCCCAGGCGAAAAAAATCTTGAGCGGTTTTCAGTGATATATAGGCTAAACTTGAGTCATACTCGTACATACCGGAATTAAAAACGGCCACCACCCGCATTCTTACCGAACGCGGCGCTACTCCCATGGGGGTCATCGTCCCGGTAGGAGAGACCACATTTATCTCATCCCCATAAAACGCCCCCAGACTGCGAGCGAGCTCCATGCCCAGCACAATTCCAGCGAGCCCTTCATCGTCGGGCGGGGAAGATAAGCGGTTTAAGTCTCCCTCTATTATGTTTCGGCCCAGGTTAGTCACCAGGGCCTCAGCTTCAGGGTCAATCCCCCGCAGCACTACCCCTAATACATTCTGCTCTGAGGTAAGCATCACCTGGCTATAAATAAATGGAGCCACCGCTACCACGTGTTCTACTTGCCGTACCTGCTGCATTACCTGCCGATAATCTTCCATAGCGGCACGACCATGTCTCAGGATAACCACATGTGAGTTGGTACCCACAATTTTATCCCTCAAATCACCCTCAAATCCACTCATTACCGCCAAAACTATAATGAGCGCCATTACCCCCAGGGCCACGCCCCCCACAGAAATAATAGAAATAATAGAAATAAAGGTTTGCTTGCGCTTGGCCTCTAAGTACCTTAAACCAACAAACAATTGATAGGGCATGGAAAATTTCATAGGCACAACTACTCTTCCCCCCCCGGCGGCATAAACATCGGTGCGCCCTGCCCATGAAAAGGCCCGACGGCCGTGGGGGTATTTCCGTGAATCTGGTTTCCCTCAATCAGCATATTGGGGCCTGGTTTGGTAGGCGCAATCGCCGCACCCAGGTTATCATAAATTTCGTTTTCTTTAATGCTAACCTCGGATTGGTGGGAGAGGATTATCCCCCCCATTCCATTATGATAGATTTTATTTTTTTCCAACTGTGCCTTGGATAAGGAGTCCATTCGGACTCCCCCCAAAGGGTTATCGTGGATCAGGTTGTCCTTGGCTATTGCTTCAGCTCCACCCATGATGGCCAGACCTACGGTGCTGTTTTTATAAAACTCGTTTCCGAAAATTTGAGTTTTAGCGCCAGCGCGCATACCCATACCGGCCATATAATTTCCGTAACTTTTATTGTCTTTGACCAACGGCACGTACGTATTTTGCAGGCTGATACCGGCGCCCATAAACAATATGCGTTTGGTTCCATTGCCATAGCAAACATTGCCCACAACGCTGGGAAATGCGCCGTCTTTGGTGCCGATCCCCGACCAGCCGTTATTGTACACCCGGTTACCTTGAATAAGAGCATGGGAGCCGTTTTTGGAACCGATACCCAGCTCCTGGTTGGAATATATTACATTATTTACAATGGTAGCTGCCGAACCATGATTATTGCCGATACCCATGCCATAGTTGCTGTATATGATGTTGTTGGCAATATAAGGCGCAGCGGGTTTATCCCCCTTGGCGTGGCTGCCGATACCGGTGCTGCCGATGTTGTATATGATATTGTTGATAATGACAGGCGAAGTCCCCCGGGACTGTACCCCATGCGGATGACCGGGCACGTGGTGATCTACTCTGCCGGTGCCGGTCAGGGTAAAGCCGTCAATTACCGCCCCATCGGCCCCCTCGACTACCGGCTTTAACTCACCATGCGCATCCACAATGGTGCGGCGGGCGGCGGTATGGTTTTTATGCTCTTCCTCTGTTCCATTGCTGCGTACGGTAACCCTTTCTTTAAGCGCCAGATACTCTAAGTAGGTTCCCGGAGCAACGCTTACCGTATCCCCGGCTTTAGCTGCATCAATAGCTGTTTGAATGCTTTTGTATTCACCCGGTACCCGCAAGGTTCTGGTGCTGGCACAACCAGTTCCCAAAATTCCCAGCCATAAACAAATGATCAATAAAGGCTTATAGCTTTTCATTTTCGTGTCCCCCCTCCCTGGATCTACAGAATAGAGCTTCAAACTTGGCCCGGGCCTTATCACCCTCATTATCCTGCTTCCGCCCGCTTGAACTTTCTTTAAACACAAAGTAATCGCAGAAATTAGCTCGCTCTTTATCCACTACCCGCTCTGCCTGGTTTTCCTGACAATCATTATGCATACCAGGTACATAGAACCGGCAATTCAGGCAACAGTGTAAAAACGCCTCACAATATGGGCAACCATCTTTTCGTCCCGGTTTTTCTTTTAACGCCAATTCCCGCTGGCAAGCATGGCAGAGATACATAACCGATAGCCTTTATGTTTTTAATATGCGATCATTAGCAGTCAATATTGTAAGCCCATAATTTGCAAAGTCACTGTCATGCGTAATGAATTTTAGATTATTAGCCGTACATGTTTCAGCAATTATTTGATCATTAAAATCCAGACAGTTAGTTTCATAAGTAGTTAATATGGCATTGATGTCTAATGATTCAAAAGGAGTTTGTATCCGCTTGCAATCCTTTAGTATGTGGCGGGAAGCATTGGCAATTGCAACTGCTACAGGTTTAAAATCCAGACTTTCTCTATAGCTTTTGTAATTAGAGAGTGATCTCTGTGGCCGTTTTGCGTACTCTAACCGGGCATAGCGATTTATGAATTCGGACATGATAAGCACATCAATAAAAATAAGGCTCTTGGCTGCAAGTATGTTTTTTAGAGCCTTTGAGTATAATCTAACCTGCCTATTTATTGGGCCTTGGGGGCCATAGACATATATCCAGATGTTGGCATCAACAAGAAAGCTATCCGCTTTCGTGAAGCTATAGTTATCAACATCCAGTACATTACTCGGCATCATTGTCCCCCAGTACCTCCTGTTGGGCTTTTTTAAACCGTGAAGGGTCTTTAAAGTAATCCTTGGCCGTTTCCACTACCTTTTTCAATAACACTAGGTCATCCGGTTGCATGTCAGATACGGAAAGATTAGCCCGGATTTGCTCTGCTGAAAATTCTCCATATAGCTGCCCCACGGCAGCATTGAGGAATGCCGAGGTTAATCCCTCTACATTAAGAAATGAGAGGGTTACTGTTAGCTCTTTCCGCAAAGCAGCGGCTATTTGGTCATGTACCTTTTGTCCGTCATCCGAAGCAATACAAAGAGGGCTGCCAACAATTTCATATAGTTGTATGCTAACCTGAGTACTCATAGTAATCCCTCTTAAAAGATGTTTTTCGGGTTAATCTCAGAAGCCAGGCAATATGAACGCTCATCTGCCGTATTTATTTCAATGTTTACTACGGTTCCCGGAAATGGATGTAAAAACCCTCTTGTCTGCGATTCTCCATTTGAGAAATCCCAGTATCCCTTATCTGAAACTATTTGAATTCTGCCTTTATTTAGTTCAATGAACTCTCGCAATAGTTTTAAACCCAATCCTCCAGGAATAGGGCCTTTCTTGGTAGTATTCTTTCCCTCTAGAGCCCAGTTTATGGCTTCTTCAGCCGTAAGATCAAGGTCGGCATTCTGCCTTACATTTTGACGAATACCCATGCCCAAATCTGCTATAGAAAAATCTAATCGATGTTTATTAGGAAAAACCTGTCCACATGAAAATATACCCAGTTTGGTTTCAGAGTGGATTACTGCATTACTAAAAATCTCAAATATGCTCTCTCTGAATTTTTTAAATAGGCCAGTTGACATCTTAGGAATACCACTTTTAGTCAAAAGGTCATCTATATGTGAACCAAAAAACCGAGCATCCTTGGTCTCAAGCCTTTTATATTTTATAGTAGTCCCCTGTCTATCTGGTATTACCGCCCGACCATAGTTGGACAAAAAACCATTTCTCAGAAGAATGTTTTCTAATTTACCATGAACATTAGTTACCCTAACCGAATTCAGTTCACGACTTACTTTATAGAGAATGGCTCCAAAGGGAGCGCACATGTTAGCTTCAAACCAAGTTACACCAGCCAGATCAACCTCTATCTCGCCAAAAGCACAATCCTTTGTCTTTTGTAGCAAGGCAATTAGCTGGTTAAATCCTTCAAAATCACTTTTTACATTGCTAAGCGATATTTCCATAAAAAATATTTCTGTTTCGTTATAAAAAGCACCCGTCTCCTACTTCTCCCCCCGCAGTTGCGGGAAAAGAATAACCTCGCGAATGGATTGTGAGTTGGTGAACAGCATTACCAGGCGGTCAATGCCGATACCCTCTCCGGCTGTAGGTGGCATGCCATGCTCCAGCGCCCGCAGGAAATCCTCATCCAAATGTTGCGCCTCCTCGTCCCCGGCGGCCCGCTCGGCTACCTGGGCTTCAAAGCGGCGGCGCTGATCCTGGGGATCATTTAACTCGGAAAAGGCATTGGCTATCTCTTTGCCGCCGATATAGAGTTCAAAACGCTCCACAAAATCGGGGTTATCCGGCTTTGATTTGTAAAGCGGCGATACTTCCGTAGGAAAGTCGATAATAAAAGTCGGCTGAAACAGTTTTGGTTCAGCTACATGCTCAAATACTTTTTGCACTATTTTGCCCCAGGTGTCATGTTTGTCTAAGGGGATATTAAGCCCCTGAGCGACAGCTTTAGCCTGTTGTAAGTCTCCTAATTCGGCTTCCTTTATGGAGCTATGGGTTGCTATAGCCGCAAGCATAGTTAAGCGTTTCCAGGGTGGTGCAAGCTCAATGGTTTTATCGGCATACTCCAACTGCTGCTTGCCCAGTACAGTTTGAGCCAGTGAGGCTATAAAGTTTTCAGTAAAATCCATCAATTTATTATAATCGGCATAGGCCATATAAAATTCCAGCATGGTAAATTCAGGGTTATGCTCGGTGGAAAGCCCTTCATTTCTAAAATTGCGGTTTATCTCATATACCCGCTCAAAGCCCCCTACCAGCAGGCGCTTAAGATACAGCTCCGGCGCTATCCTTAAATATAAGTCCATGTCCAGCGCATTGTGGTGGGTGATGAAGGGCCGGGCAGTGGCTCCGCCTGGTAAAGGCTGCATCATGGGGGTTTCCACCTCGATGAATTCCTGCCGGTTCAGGTAATCCCGCATAGCCTGGATAAGCTGGCTGCGCAGTAAAAATATGCGGCGCACATCCGGGTTGGCCAATAAATCTAAATAACGCTGGCGGTAGCGGGTTTCTACATCCTTTAAACCATGCCATTTTTCAGGCAGGGGCCGCAGGGATTTGGATAGTAATGTGAATTTCTCCACCACAATGGTTAGTTCATTGGTTCTGGTGTGAAACAGGGTACCCTCTACTCCTATAAAATCGGCAATATCAAGCTGCTTAAATTGCTGATAGTCGGCTTCGCCCAGCTGATCCTGACGCACATATATCTGAATTTGCGAACCATTACCGGCTAAATGGGCGAAACAGGTTTTACCATGCCCGCGCCAGGTTACTATGCGCCCCGCCGTTTTTATTTTGACTTCATCGGCGATTAGTTTATCTTTTTGCCGGACTAATTCCGCTGGAGAATGCGTCCGCTCGTAGCGCTGGGGATAGGGATTTATCCCCTTATTCCTTAGTTCTTCCAGCTTATGTTGCCGTTGTTTGCGCTCATCAGACAGGTTTGCCATGTTTATTGTTTCAGCCTTTCCGGTTTAATGCTTGTCTTTAGCTTATAGTTGCCTGCGATTCGCCGGTCACAGGCGATTCCTTGGCCTGTGGCATATATTTGGCGATTTCCTCATCGCTCACCCTCTTCAGCTCCGCCTTTGGCAGCATAGAAATCAGCTTCCAGCCTAAATTCAGCGTTTCCTCTATGGAGCGGTCTTCCTGATAGCCTTGATTTATAAATTCCTGTTCAAAGGCTTCGGCAAATTTTAAGAATATTTTATCAGCTTCACTTAAAGCTGCCTCACCTAAAATAACCGCCAACTCCTCAGCCTCTTTCCCACGGGCATAAGCCGCAAATAATTGGTTGGATAATCCGGCGTGATCACCTCTGGTCTTGCCCTCGCCGATGCCCTTATCCCGCAGGCGGGAGAGGCAGGGAAGCACATCAAGCGGCGGATAAAGTCCCTTCTGGTGTAAGGGGCGTCCCATAATTAACTGCCCCTCGGTGATATAGCCGGTAAGATCGGGAATGGGGTGGGTTTTGTCATCCTCGGGCATGGTGAGGATAGGAATCTGGGTAATGGAGCCCGACTTGCCTTTAATCCGCCCGGCGCGTTCATAAAGAGTGGATAGATCGGTATATAAATAACCCGGATACCCGCGGCGGCCAGGAATCTCTTTACGGGCAGCGGATACCTCCCGCAAGGCTTCACAGTAATTGGTCATATCGGTTAAGATTACCAACACATGCATATTTAAATCAAAAGCCAGGTATTCGGCGGTGGTGAGCGCCATGCGGGGGGTAGCGATACGCTCTACCGCCGGGTCGTCAGCTAAGTTTATAAACAACACCGCCCGCTCTATGGCTCCCGTGCTTTGGAAATCGCTGCGGAAGAAATCATACTCCTCAAAGGTAATTCCCATAGCGGCAAAGACCACCGCAAAGTTTTCCTCTTTGCCAAAAACCTTAGCCTGCCGGGCGATTTGAGTTGCTAGGCGTGGATGGGGCAAGCCCGAACCGGAAAAGATAGGCAGCTTCTGTCCCCGCACCATGGTGTTTAAGCCATCAATGGTGGAAATACCGGTTTGGATAAATTCCGAAGGGTAATTACGGGCATAGGGGTTTATGGGGTTACCGTTTATATCGAGCCTTTTCTGGGGGATAATTTTCGGCCCACCGTCTATAGGGCGGCCCAGACCGTCAAATACGCGACCCAAAAGATCAGGCGAAACCCCTAATTCAATCCCCTTGCCCAAGAAACGTACCCGGCTCTTAAAAATATTTATCCCGGCAGTGCCTTCAAATATCTGAATGAGTGCGGTATCCCCGGAAACCTCCAGCACCTTGCCTAAGCGTATATCTCCCTCAGGCAGTTCTACCTCTACCAACTCCTCATATTTTACATCTTCTACTTTTTCTACTAAGATCAGAGGGCCGGCCACCTCTGCCACGGTTAAATATTCCTTAAGCATATTGTTTTATCCCTTATATTAAAACCTTTAATCAATCACCTACCACCAAATACCTTGCCCGCTTACGATTTAATTCTCTAAAAAGCTCTTCATAGTACATAACATAAATCGCCTTACAGCCTTAGTTCACCAAACCTTAATTCCATGGTGTAGTATTTCCTTGGCAAATAAACTCTCCTCAACAAAATCTTCCGGTTTAAAGGGGTGAGTTTCAATGAATCTATTAAAATTTCTGAGAAAAGGTATCATCTTCTGTCTGTCATAAAAGCGTATTCCGCTGAAGTTATCGGATACCAAGGCTATATCGACATCACTCCATTCACTGGCAGTACCTTTCGCATAAGAACCAAATAGTACAGCCTGTTCTATATGGATATTATTTTCTTCCAATAGTTCGATAAACCTTTTTATTTCAGCAATTACTTGAGCTTGGTCAAGAGGCATTGATAAAAATCCTTTATGGCGTTAAAATATTTTTCGCTAAACTCTTTAGTGCAAAGCTTATAAAATACTAGCTTTTCATCCGGGTATCTGACTTCCAAGTTGAAATCGTTTATCTCTCTTAGGAAATCAACCTGCTCTTGGGTAAGCGCCAGTTGAGTTTTACTAGCGATTAGATCAAGCTTATGGATTTTGGGGGGTAATTCTTGATTATCTCGGACATAGAAGGCCTTTAGAATCTTCTCTAATACCAAATGCCCCAAAAACAGACACCAGTCATATTTTCCTTTCTCGTATAACGCTTCGGCGGCTTCCAGGTCGTGTTCAGCAGATTTTAGCCAGTATTTAACTTGTTCTTGCATTCTTTTATTTTATAGCTTCAATTTGTTCCAGCAGCTTTTTTTCCATCAGGTCAAATTTACTCAAATCATCCTCAGCCATAAACTTGGACTTTGAGAACTCTTCCAAAACCGGCAGGCTGATTAATTTATTCAGCGAAATTTTCTGCCCCAGTGCCTGGCGAAAACGCTCTTCGGCCAGCAGGATGAACCTCAGCATATGGTATTGTTTTTGTAGTGAAGTATAGCTGTCTACCTTATGAAAGGCATTTTGATGTAAGAAATCCTCCCTGATCAGCTTAGCGGTTTCCAGGGTCAACTGATCGGCAGGCGAGAGAGAGTCCTTTCCGATTAAGCGCACTATTTCTTCTAATTCAGCCTCTTTCTGGAGCAAGGCCACTGCTTGTTGCCGCAACTTCATCCAGTCTGCGGCGATTTCCTTGCCGAAATAATCCTGCAGATTTTCAACATACAAAGAGTAGCTGGTCAGCCAGTTAATAGCTGGAAAGTGGCGCCGGAAAGCCAGTTTATCATCCAACCCCCAGAACACCTTAACCACCTTAAGCGTGGCCTGTACCACCGGATCGGACATATCTCCCCCCGGTGGGGATACGGCGCCGATAGCGCTGATGGATCCCCTTCGCTGATCCTGGCCCAGGGCGATCACCAGCCCGGCCCGTTCATAGAAATCGGCTAATTTCGTTGCCAGGTAGGCCGGATAGCCCTCTTCTCCCGGCATCTCTTCCAGGCGGCCCGACATCTCTCTTAGGGCTTCTGCCCAGCGGGAAGTGGAGTCGGCCATCAGGGCTACATCATACCCCATGTCCCGGAAATATTCGGCAATCGTTATCCCTGTATAAATAGAAGCCTCACGGGCGGCCACCGGCATGTTGGAGGTATTGGCGATCAGCACCGTGCGCTTCATTAAGGGCTGACCGGTGTGCGGGTCTTCGATTTCCGGCAGCTCGATCAGCACGTCGGTCATTTCATTGCCGCGCTCCCCGCAGCCGATATAGACCACAATATCGGCATCGGCCCACTTGGCCAACTGATGCTGGACCACTGTCTTACCGGAACCAAACGGCCCGGGTATGCAGGCGGTGCCCCCCTTGGCCAGGGGAAACAGGCTGTCTATAATTCGCTGCCCGGTGCTGAGCGGTACGGTAGGGGCCAGTTTTTGCTTATACACCCGGCGCTTTCGTACCGGCCATTGCTGCATCATACAGAGTTCTTTCTCTTCGCCGCTAGCGGTTTTAATAACCGCAATGGTTTCCGCAACAGTATATTCTCCTGATTTAAGCTCTTTAAGCTGGCCGGAGATCCCATAGGGCACCATAATGCGGTGTTCAATTACTGGGTTTTCCTGCACTGTGCCCAATATGTCCCCGGCTTCGAGCTGGTCGCCTTTTTTAGCCTTAGGTACAAACTGCCACTTCTTTTCCCGATCAAGGCTGGGCACGGCTATCCCTCGCGTAATTAAGTCACCGACTTTATTATAAATAGCCTCAAGCGGGCGCTGTATACCGTCATAGATGCCTTCCAGCAGGCCGGGTCCCAATTCCACGCTTAATGGCGCTCCGGTTGTTACTACCGGATCCCCTGGCCCTAAACCGCCGGTTTCTTCATAAACCTGGATCGAAAGCTGGTCTCCCCGGATTTCCACAATTTCACCGATCAACTCCTCTTTGCCTACCTTGACCACATCATACATTCTGGCTTCAGGCATATCCTTGGCTACCACCAAAGGACCGGACACCTTAACTATTTGACTTTTGCTCATGCTTTGCCTCATTCAAGCGGTTCATGAAATTAAGCTATATTAAGAAACACGAATTATTGGGGCTCGCTGGATTTAAATATATCGAACCCCAGGGCCTTTTCCACCACTGATTTTACCTTTTTGAGTCCCAAACCCTTACTTCCGTGATGACTGGGAATAATCACTATGCTGGGGTAAAGGGTAATAAATTCCTCTAAAGCGTCAATCTCTTCGCCAAGCTGTTGGGCGTAATTTTCGGTAATAAATACCGCCCCGTATCCAGGGGTGCATAATGCCCGCAGGGCAGCCAGCGCCTCATCGCTGTTGGTCACCGCATGTATTTCCATGCCCAGCGCTTTAAAGCCCCAAATTGAGTCCCGATCGCCCACTACCGCAACGCTAAGCATGTGCCGACAACCTTTCCTTTATAGCTGCCAGGGGCAAATCGTTCAACTTACCTACCAAAATAGTGCGCAAGACCTTTACCTCATTTTCCTTGGCCCAAATGTAGGCTATCAAGGGTTCTGGTCCCATACAAATCAAGCGGGCCGCTTCCATATACCCCAGCATATAATTATCAATAAGTCGCTGTAATGCTGTGAGCGAAGCCTGTTGCTGATAGCGGGAAATTCCCTCACTGATTAGCTTGGAGTAAGGTGTATGGGCTAATCTGGCAGGTAAATCAGCCGCTGATGATTCATATAAATTCAGCCAGCGGCTTTTTTCAATAAATCCGTAATCCAAAAGGGCCGCCAGCAGTAATTTTTTATCTCCCTCACGCTTTTTGACGCGCAGCCAGCTTTTTAAATTGGTCAAGTCTATATATTGCTGGAACAATATTTTGAGAAAAAGTGACGTACCCCTTGCTGCTTTCAGGTAAAGAAATTCGTACATGACCCCATCAAAGGTCATATCCACGCTTGAACCGGAAGCGGCTGTGCCCAGTTTGGTTACTGCCGCAATCACCGGCTGGCTTAAGCCTAACGGAAGCTGCTCGTAACTGCCCTCTTCTATAAGCTTTAACAGCAAGCCTTTATCAATCAGGCCCAAATCGCTCAGCGCCGCATCAGCCGTTTCCCCCTGGAGCTTGGCCTTATATCCGGCCTTTATATTGTGAAAATCATACCGCAGGCGCAGTAAATTTATTTTTTCCGGGTCAGGGGCGATAGACGCCATAAGCTCATAGGTTCTTTTTAAGCCGCGGGATAACTCAACCTCAAAATCCTGTAGATCCGGGCTAAAAGAAAGCAAATTTTGATATTCGGTTTCCCCCAACTCCCTTTTCAGGGTATGTATATCCTTGGCATCCAGCAGCCGGTTGACCGTTTGTTGATTAAACAGCCTGCCCTCTAATGTCCGCACCAGCCCCACCGCAAAGCTATAGCGGGAATCGGATATTAGCTGTGATGGGCTGATATAATACATTTATTGTCACCTTGCTTAAACAAGAACACCGGCATTAATAAATAACCATTTTTGCCCATTTGCGCAATTTCGTGAGCAGTATATACACCCCGTCAAAATCGAAGGCTTCGTTATCTTCTTCGTAAATATCATAGCGGAATTCAACCGCAAAGGGGGTTAAATAACGCACTTCTTCTAATTCCTCCGGTACGGCGACACCGTTTTCTATAATTGTATCTATAAGATCGGCCAATCGGTGCGTAAAGGGAAAGTCTGTGCTGCGACTTGCCAAGACAGCTTTAAGCATTTTTTCCGCCGCTTGTTGAGCATGAAAACCTAAAATTTCATCAGAAATCTCTGGATCAGATCGCCACTTCTTAAGTACAAGCATATCTTGATCCGCCTTTCGTAGGAACTTTTCAGCCAGTTTTAGCTGCATCATAACATAGCTGTCCTTCAGTTTTAGCCTTATGAATGACAGTTCCTGATACAGCACTCCACTGATTAAAGGAGGCTTCACTGATTACAATGATGTCTACAGGAACACGCATAGGACGAATCGCATCATGAAGTCGAACCATTTCACTGCGTCGATGCTTTAAGTTACGCTCAACCACTAAAAAATCTAAATCGGAAGACGTTCGAGCCTCCCCGCGGGCATAAGAACCAAACAAAAATATTCTTAGCGGTTTGGCCGCTTCTACTAAGCGCTCAATAACCTTTTTAATTTTTTCTTCGGAAACCATTAGTAAATTACCAGTTAACCCTGTCAAGCCTTATGGGTTCTCAAGCTTCCCTTACTCTTTAACTTCAGCAAACAACAGTTGGGCAACTTGCTGCTCAAGCTCTTCCTGCTGGGATTTAAGCAGTGATTCAAAGGAGTAGTTGGCCTCTATCTTTCCCCTGTGCACGATAAATCCGCCCGTAAAAGAGCGTTGTTCGGATGACCAAACGCATTCGCCCTTTTTGCCCCGCTTTTTTAGCTGTTGGTTAATCTGCCCTATAAAGCCTTCGCCTAAGCGCTTTCGGTCTGCCTGAGACACCATAAGCTCTTCATCTCCTATTAAGGGGTAGCTATCCAGCAGGTTTTTTATAATGGAGGCATATTTATTGTTATCCAACCGCTGTAATTCCTGCAGCGCCTGGCTGAAAACTTTAGCGATCAGCTGCTGTTTTTCGCCCAAAACCTGTTTGCGAATATCCAGGGTGGCAATTTGTAGGCGCTGCTTTTTTTCTCTTGCGGCTTGCGCTTGCCCGTCAGACAGGAGCTGCGCACACTCTGCCTCAATATCGGCCTTAGCCCGCTGTGTATATTTTTGGGCTTCGACTTTAGCTTGATCTGTAACTGTTTGGGCCTGGACTTTTGCATCCCGGCTTATTTTGGCTACTATGTTATCTAACGGCATGTTTTTGTTCCCAATAAGGTTAAACCTGAATTCCAAGCAAGAGTAAAATGGTAACCAGCAGCCCTAATACAGCATAGGTCTCCACCAGGGCTGATAAAACTACCGCCTTCATAAATTCATTCGGTTGCTTGGAGGCTACATTCACCCCGGCGGCCGACACCTTTCCCTGGTGAATTCCCGATACCAAGCCTCCCAGGGCGATGGGTAGACAGGCCAGGAATATCTGCGCTCCCTGGGCAACATCCAAGGTGACGACAGTCCCCCCTAAAAGCCCTACCTTAACCATCACAAAAAAGGCTGCTACAAAGCCATAAATCCCCTGCGTTCCCGGTAAAACAGACAGAACCAGTAAGCTGGCGAATTTTTCCGGTTCCTCGCTTAACACCCCGTCTGAGGCCTGCCCGGCATAACCTATGCCGATGCTTGAGCCGATACCTGACAGCGCCACCGCTGTGGCCGCACCTCCAATTGCTAATGCTAGCCCCCATCCCATGTAATTACCCTCCTTAAAGTTAAGTTTTATGGGTATCTTTAAAAATTGCCTTTTCACCCAAGCTCTACGTTATGCTCAAAATTTAACCCTCGGAATATCAAACATATACCCGCGGTTAAATTTTTCGCATGGCCAGATGTGGCTGCCTCGATCTTGAACGAAAAATCAAACTTTTCAAGGTACCCCTTATATATAAAATTGATTATTAATGGAAACATTGAAAAAGGGGAGATATCCCCAAGGGGAGATATCCCCTGCTAATCCCTAACGATAGAATATTTACTCTCCCGCCTGAAGGGGATAAAAGGTTCCCCCCCTCCCTGGAAAAACTTGGGAAAAAACTCCACAAATTGTAAGCGGCTGGTGTGCACAAACGCTCCCAGCCCACTTATGGCCAAGTTAAACAAATGCCCGCCGATCAAGATAAGAAACATAAAAACATAACCGATTACCGGGATACCGACAGTCATAAAGGCAATCTTATTCACTACCGTAGCGATTACCCCGGTAGCCAGTCCCAGCGCCAGTAATCTCGAATATGAGAGAATATCGCTAAAATAACCGATAGAGCCGTAAAGCCCTAAAATTCCGCTTCCCAGCAGCTTAAAAATGTTTTTATGCTCTCGTCCGTTAAACAAGAGAATTATACCGGCGCCGGCATAAACCAAGCCGGTAATGATTGTCGACCAGCTTTGTCCAAGGTAATTTAGCTGTTTTAATCCCAGAATGGCCAGCCCTAAAAAAATCAACATCCAGGGGCATTGATCAAATAAAGCCGCGGCAGTGTCGCCAGCTTTAAATTCGGCGTACATCTTTATACCGATACCATACCATACCTGGACAAAACCAAGCACCAGCGAAAGCACCATGAAGATCATCGGCCCGTTAGGTTCATTAATCGGATCAAATACGATCAGGCTGTCCTTAGCCGCCTTTAAGGGCGATAACGCTGCCGGCAGAAAATTTATGATATCCCCGAACCAGCTGCCAGTAATCGCACCCGACAGTATAGCGGCGATGCCGCTAAAAAACAATAGCCGCAGCATATTTTTCGAGCCTTCGGCTAACAACATATGCCGCAATCCCCAATAGGTAAGCAAAGCCAAAACTAACCCATAGCCCCCATCGGTAAGACATAAACCAAAAAAAACAAAAAAGAAGGGGGCCAAAAGCGGTGTAGGATCCTGTTCATCGTGCCGCGGCAGGCCATATAGCTTAGTTACCACTTCAAACGGGGTGACCAGTCTATGGTTGGTAAGCTCTACAGGTGGGGTTTCTCCTTGTTCGGCATCACTAATGAACGCTTCTGTTTCCGGGTGTTTTTTCTCCAGGCGGTCTTTTAGCTTCTGGGCATGGCGGCGGTTTATCCAGCCTTCTATTAAAAAAGTCTGCGCAGTGGTTAAAAAAGAAGCCTGGACTTCCGACTTTAAGCGTTGATTAGTATAATAATCATGAGCAATGAGCAACTTTTGGCGCCTGGCAGCCAATTGTTCGGCTGTTTGCTTTAGTCTTTTCAGTTGCGTCTCTTTAGTTTTCAGTTGTTGTTCTATTTCGGCCTTAATCTGTGTCGGTGTGCCGGAGGCACCCGGTAACTCAATTGGTTCCGCCCCATAATTAGTCAATATCGGAGTGACTTTATCGGTATCTTGTTTTAAGTAAATAAGCAGTTCACTGGAAAGCCCATGGTCTCCGGAAATAGAGTGGAGTTCGAACAATTCACCAACTTCCTGACTTAATTGCTCCAGTAGTTGTTCTCTGTTTTCATGAGGAATCCTCAGCAACTGTATTTGGCAGAATCGGCTAGGCACAAACTCTTCAACAGGTACTGAAATTCCACGCCAGGCAGACAGTTCCTGTAAGTCACCCTTCATTTCGCTGATTTGAACCGACAACTCATTAACTTCATCATAAATACTGCGACAGGTTTGGCAGAGTTCCTTTAATTCATCCGTCTTTATAATGTCCGCTAGTTGAGACCTGCTGACTATGGGTTTGCCTTGGGTCAGCTTCTCCCTTAAGCTTATGGGAGCCGCATAGGGGGCCAGGAAATTCATGGCAAATTCCAACTCGCTCAACCATGCAGCAGTTTCATCAGTCGAAACGTTAAGCCCCTCCAGTTCCCAAGCTTGGGCTTGAGGGGCTTCTTTTAAGTCGGTAATGTGCACCCAGCCGCTTCGTTGCAGTTCATCTAAAACTGTATCACGAATGTGGTGGTGCACCAACACATGTATTTTTTTTAGTTCAGCTATGGCCATCGGTTAGT
>JAJRUU010000240.1 GCA_024277605.1 bacterium | reverse complement strand
CAGAATTAGCGCCGGTATATGTTGTTACAGACGCAAATCAGAAGCAACAGGCTATTTTGAGAAGTCTGCGCATGAAAGAATTGATTGACCCGGAGGAAATATCTGCTCAAATCCATGCTCGCAATAGCATAAAATAGTTTCGTATCTACGCAAACAGCATAACTAGTTGTTATAGAAGACTATACGCTCTTGGCGTGGTCAAGATGGGTTTAATGATTATTGAAGATATTACTTACACTGTCCAAACAAATGAAAAATTATAAGTTGGTGTTCTGGGGAATTATCGTGGTGGGATTAGTCCTGCCTTTATTTGTCCTAATGACGGTCGAGATTATGGCCACTGATAAGAGCTTTCTGAATATCTTGATCAGCTGGATTACTAATAAAGATAGTGAACTCGCTCTTGCGCTAGTTAATGCTGCTCCTTATATTGTTCTCGCACGGTTTGCAAAACGTAGATTACTTAATTTAACGCCACAAAACAAATATTATTATATAGCGGAAATGATTGGCGCTGGAGTCCCTCTTGTTTTTTTAAATTTATATGTTCACATGAGCATATGGCATGATTTATATGTTAATCATGCATCTTCTTCAACAATGGGTTTAGTTTTTGGTTATTTCTCATTTTTTTACGCATTTATCATAATGTTTATTGGAGGTGTAATCGGATCACTTGTAGGAAGATTAATTTCTGCGATTAAAAGAGTAAAGGCATAGGGATAGTAAAACAAAAGCATAGATGGAAGCATAGATGGTGTCAGGTCTTCATAGATGGTGTCACATATGCAGATGGGGTCAGGTCTTGCAATGCCATATTTTGTCACACACCAGATGGGGTCAGGCCTTGCGGGGCCGGTGTCCAAATACAATACCATCCCAGAATTTATTTTCAATTTGTAAAGCGCCTGTGCTAAATCCGAATCAAGGCCTTGGTGATACCAGGGCATAGTTTATACTTCCTGCTCCTGGTATAACTTTTCCCAATCCAAAAAATCCACGTTGTTTTTCCATGCTTTCTCCAGCTAAAAATCAAACAGCATGTTTCAGCAGTTGCTTATTGGTTTGATTAACCAACACCCATAACATATCGAGCGGAAGCTGCTTTTCTGCGGTAGCATCAAAAAACACCTTTATCGTAGCCGGAAATTCTTCATCGGCACACCAGAGTAGATAGGTCAAGGGAATGCGAGGCAGCGCCGACAGGCTGAAACCAGCATCAGCCATTTGTTGTGGTTGGCGTCCGGCAAGCTTTCCGGCTTGTAAAAAGCCTTCCTTATCCCGAGCATATTTTTCTTGAAGTGGTTGCAAGTTGAAACCATGTGGCCCGCGGAAAAAGAAAGCGCCGCAGATAAGCTCATGTGGATTTACCAATCTGCCGACCAGTGGCAGAGCCTGCGCCTTAAGCAGATACTTTAGGATAACCAGCTGAAGTAAAAAAGGGGCTGGCTCGTGGGTAGTTGTTTGGGTTATCAGCTTGTTTTGCCTGTCTACGAAAAAGTTCTGCCCTATGGCGGCTATCTCCCAACCAGCGCCCTGCCGAATCACGCCACTGCGGGTGGCTATATCTTCTACATCCTTTTCCGACAGCTCTCCCCAGAGTTCTTCTGTTGGGTTTTGTGGAGAGGGAAGTTTACATTCAGACATTAGTAGCAACCAGGATTTAGAGTTGGGATAACCTTCAAGAATATCTGCAGCATACTGTAGAACAGGCTGTGCATCAACCCACAGCGTTTGCTATTAGAAAGTTGAATTAATGCACAGCCTGTTCAGCCACTCTTATATGATGGTTTCTTCACATTCCAGCGAGGAAATATATTCATCTGTAAGACAGGTTGGTATGTCGGCTTTCTTAAGACAATCGAAGCATTTTTTTGGATTATACAGGGGGGTACTGATATATTTTTCCCCGCCATCAGGTAATAGCACCACCACCACCCCCGCAGATAGACCCTTAGCTACCTGAATAGCGCCATACATAGCGGCGCCGGAACTTATCCCACAAAAAATCCCTTCCTGCAAGGAGAGCAGGCGGGCGGTTTCAAAGGCATTTTCATCGTCAATAAACATTTTTTCATCATGCGCCGCCGGATCATATATTGCTGGAATATATTGAGTTTCCATATTCTTCAACCCTTGAATTTTTGATTTAGGGTTGGGAGAAACCGCCACAATTTTCACTCCGGCCTTCTTTTCTCTTAAGCATTTGGAGACACCCATAATGGTGCCGGTAGTTCCCAAACCAGCCACGAAGTGGGTAACCTTTCCCTTGGTTGCTTCCCATATCTCTTTACCGGTCGTTTCATAATGGGACAGCACATTATATTTGTTGCTGAATTGACCCGGCACAAAATATTTCGGGTCTTTGGCCATCTCGTTCACCAAATCCTCAGCCCCATCCATCCCTTTAGCTCCAGGGCTTAACACTATTTTAGCTCCAAAAGCATGTAATATTTTCCGGCGCTCAATACTCATGGTCTCCGGCATCACCAATGTACAGCGATAGCCCTTTACCGCACAAATCAAAACCAATCCGATACCGGTATTACCGCTGGTGGGTTCAAGCACGATCTTGTCCTTGGTCAGCGTGCCATCCTTTTCAGCATATTCAATCATGTACTTGGCAATCCGGTCTTTAACGGAGCCACCGGGATTATAGCGTTCTAATTTAGCATATATGGACACCTGATCATTACTTTTAAATAAGCGATTAATTCTTACCAGCGGGGTGTGCCCCACTAAATCAGCAACGTCACTATATACATCCATCATCCAATACCTCCAGTTTTCATGTGTAATCAAGTATACCTGGGTTCAAACAATCTCGACATAATCAGTTACTAATCAATCATTTTTCAAACGATGTTCTACAAAATTTCCGCCATTATACACCTATTACATGAAACATGAAAGTGTTTTTTAAAAACAGTCTAACTATTAAGGGCATCTTGCAACCTGATCTATTCATAAATTTAGTCTGGGTTTGCCAGACCTCTTGTGAGATAAGGTGCATGAGCCAACGTCCTGAAGAAACAGGCTATGCCTGCCCGAATTTTTCGGGTCTAAGCTATCGCTTAAAATGTCAACAAAAACAGATAAGCCGATAATTTTTAGTAACCACAGCTGTT
>JAJRUU010000239.1 GCA_024277605.1 bacterium | reverse complement strand
GTCGGTCAGTATAAATTTAACACTCATCTTTTGGCCCCTTCATGGCAAAGATTTATTTCCGACCATTATACCATATTCTGCTGCTAAAGTCCGACAGACTCCTAGAAAGGGCAGAGCTAGCTTAATTTCTCCTGTTTCATATCCCCGCTGTATATTATTAATACTCAAAGGTACTCTAGTAACCAAGCCCACTAATAAGATTAAGGAGATTCCATTACCAATGCCTCGACGAGTAATCTGCTCCGCCAGCCAAACTAACAAAAGAGTTCCCGATGTAAGCGTTAAGGCCATAGGCAACTTAAACCCCCAGCCTGGAGAGGGAACCAACAATCCTCCGCCCGCGGCCCTCATCAATTCCAAAGAAGCGCTTATGGCGAGTGAGTTTATAATAGATATGGGAATGGTCAAGTAGAGGGCAAAGCGGAAAATTTTATTTCTCCCCTCAACGTCCTCAGCCAATTTTGATATAGATAAAGCAGGGAAGGCGAATATTATCAATTCCATAAATATGGCAGCACCTATATAAGGCATAATTCCCAGCGCAAATATGCTCAGAATAGGCCCGAAGATTATTCTGCTTGAAGCTTGAATACCGCCAATAAATGATATGTCGGGGCTTTGGTTATAAAAATCAGCCAAAACCTGTTGATCGATCCATGGGATAGGAATATAAGCTCCCAATTTATAGACGGCCAATATTGCAAAGGTAAACATTAACTTCTTGCGAAAGTCAGTTTTTTCCATAATAAAAGCTTACTCTTCCGATTCCTCTTCCAGGTGAATAACATGTATCCCTTTGAGGCGATTCCCGGTGAATAGTTCCAAGGTATTATCAGCCGGGTTAACATAATCGGATTCAATCTGGCAGGGTAGGTATACTCCCAGTACCTCTTTTTTCAGCCGCAGGTAATATATACCACCTCTGGGCAGATACAGGGTAAAATTCCCGTCAGGCTCGCTGGGGAAGGAGACATAATCGGGCTTGCGGCTGATTTTCGGCCGACGGTTAGCCACTACCAGCAACCCGGCCAGGGGTTGCCCCTCCTCATCGGTTATTTTTCCTTCGAGGGCGGTGGTGCTTGCTCTAATGGTATACTGGGAGGTAAACAGGATGTCATCCACTATCTTCTTTAAGCGCAGATCCAGCCTTCCGGTTTTCTTGTCGGTAATTTCAATCGGCTGGCTTACTAAGGAAGAATAATCCTCCGGGGTCAGGGGACCTACTTCAGTTTCACCAGGGGCACGTTTTCGGGCTACCAGGCAATAGCTGCCCGGTGGTAAACGCAGCATATAGTTTCCTTTGGCATCGCTAAGAGCGGATATATAGTCAGCCGGTCCCCGAAATTGATCATAATAGGGGCCGCGTTTATACGCAGCAGCTTCCAGCGGTTCATCAGTTTCAGCTTGCAGTTCATCATTAATTAAATCTTCAATTCCGAACGCTTCTTCGTAGGGCTGCGGCTCAGTTACAATGACTTCATAGGCGTATACCCGCGCGCCGACCACCGGCATGCGCTCTTCATCAGTTACCACTCCCCAGGTTCCGCTACCGCTTAACTCTTTAGGGACATTACTGTGCATCAGACTACATCCTAGGTGCATCAAGCACAGTAAAATCAAGATTAGCAATGGGTTGATTAGCCGACGACAGATCATTTGTTTGATTCCCCCTATTTATATATATGGCTACATATCAATCCTACCACGAGTAGCAAAAAAAACAAAGCTCAATTATACGCTCATCGAATTAAGTATATCATAGACTAAGCCTATGATTGATTGACTAATATCCGGCGCTTATGATAGGATGATTCTTATTTAACCCGATCTATTCATAAATTCAGACTGGGTTTGCAAGACATCCCTTGCGAGATAAGGCTTATGAGCCAACGTCCAATAAGAAACAGGCTGTGCCTGCCCGAATTTTTCGGGCTAAGAGGGGATTATGCCTTATAGCAGGCAGCAGATTATAAATCGGGTATATGCGGCTGGCGTGGTTGGGGCTGGCGGCGCCGGATTCCCGGCGTACCTAAAACTGCAAAGTAAAGCCGAAATTGTAATCGCTAATGGCGCTGAATGCGAACCCTTGCTCTACAGTGACCAATACCTCGTTATCCAGAAGCCCAACCAACTCATCAACGGTTTGCGGGCGGCAATGACTGCCAGCGGAGCCCAAAAAGCCTATATTGCGTTAAAAGCACATTATGCTGAGGCTGTTTCCGCTATAGCGCCCTGTTTAGAGCGCCTTCCAGACATAGAGTTACACTTATTGCAGGATTTCTACCCCGCGGGGGATGAGCACTCGCTGGTGTATGAGGTTAGCGGCCGATTGATCCCTGAAGGCGGTATTCCCCCGCAGGTTGGGGTGCTGGTGCATAATGTAACCAGCTTGATACAAATAGGGGAAGCCTTAGCCGGTGAGACAGTAGTTGATCGGGCGGTAACCGTAATGGGCGAGGTGAAAAGACCTCAAGTAGTCTCGGTTCCCTTGGGGACTTCGTTGGCTGATGTCGTCAAAGCGGCTGGCGGGGTAACGGTTAACCAGTATGCCCTGATCAAGGGTGGCCCGATGATGGGGCAACTGGCGCAGGAAGATGAGGTCATCACTAAAACCAGTGGGGGGGTAATCGTTTTACCGCAGGATCATTTGTTGGTCAGCAAATATAGTCTATCTCCGCTTAAGCAGCTACGCCGGGCGCAGTCAGCTTGCGAGGGGTGCCGGTTATGCACCGACTTGTGCCCGCGGTATTTGTTGGGACATCAGATAGAGCCGCATCTTATGATTCGGGGGATGAGTTATGCGCTGGATAATATGACTGCCTACTTCAGTTCCGCCTTTTTGTGTTGCCAATGCGGTATATGCGATATGCTGGCCTGTCCCTGCCATCTTTCGCCGCGAGCGTTGTATATGGCGATAAAACAAGAGTTTGCCAAGTTAGGAGCTAAAAACCCCCATCGCTTAAAACCGGAGAGACCCCACCCGGATAGAAACGGACGCAAAGCCGCCCTATCCCGCTTGACCAGGGTGTTGGGGCTTAGCCCCTACATGGCAAAACCCGATTTAAATACTGCTCCGCTTGCGCCTCTTTCGGTGCGGATCAAAATGTTACAACACATTGGAGCGCCTGCTTGCGCCTTGCTTGCTGTGGGTGAACGGGTGAAGCGCGGGCAATTAATCGCCCAACCGCCTGAAGCTAAAACAGGGGTGCCGCTTCATGCTTCAATCACCGGCAGGATAAGCGCCATAACGGCTGATTATATTGAGATTAATGGCTGAGTCGTGGACAGTTTTGCTAAAAAAGGCTCTTCACAAGAATCTGTGGGCAAGTATTGGTTCCGGCAACTTGC
>JAJRUU010000238.1 GCA_024277605.1 bacterium | reverse complement strand
TTCAGTTTGTAGTGCCCAGCCGCCGAACAATCTTTAGCGTTGCCAAAAGGATTGTTCGGTTTATAGTACCATTGCGCACGGTTGTCTTTAAAACCAATAATTATTAGACCCGACCTATTCATAAATTCAGGCTGGGTTTGCAAGACATCCATTGCGAGATAAGGTTTATGAGCCAACGTCCAATAAAGCTATGTTTGCCCAAGGGGGCAGGAATAGGAAACTGATAAATTCATAATTTTAAACTAAATATCGATTCGCACATAACAAGACCCGAATTTTTCGGGTTAGATGGAGGCCGATTATGTCCACGGGGGATAGGGTTTTTAGCCTGGAAAAACAACCCGCTGAGAAGCTGACTATTGGGGTAGATTTTGCCAATGATCTGGCCAGCGGAGAAACTATTTCAAGTGCAGTTGTGTCAGCCATTGACCTGAGCGATGGAAGCGATGCTTCGGCTATCGTCCTCACTGGCCTGTCCGGGATATCCACCTCAGTTGTATCGCATACCGCTAAAGCGGGAACCGATGGCAAACGGTATAAAATAACCTTCAGAGCAACTACTGATGCCCCGCATATATTTGAAGCGGATGTAATAATGACGGTGCGGGAGCTGTAATATGATTAAAATACTGTCAATTGACGGCGGCGGCATCCGGGGCATAATCCCGGCGGTTATCCTGGCCGAAATCGAGCGGCGTACTGGTAAGCCGGTCGCCGAGTTATTTGATTTGGTTGCGGGCACATCCACCGGGGGCATATTGGCCCTGGGGCTTACCATTCCCGATAAAACGGGGATCCCCCGCTATAGCGCAGATGCAATGACCGGCCTGTATGCAGAGCAAGGACTCCGTATATTTAGCCGGTCGGCCTGGCACAAAGCAAAAACACTGAGCGGACTTTCGGGCCCCAAATATTCGGCGGTGGGAATTGAGGCTGTTTTAGAGGAGTTTTTTGGTGAAATGCCACTGGGGAATACCCTGGCAGATGTGCTGGTTACCGGGTATGGCCTTGAGCGCCGCCGTCCGGTGTTTTTTAAAAGCCGCAAAGCCAAATTAGATCCCCGCCACAATTTCCTAATGCGGGAGGTGGCCAGAGCCACATCCGCGGCACCGACATACTTTCCCCCCGCGAAAGTCAGCAGCTACCAGCACGCTCCCTATTCAGAGGATTATATTGCCGCGGTGGATGGCGGTACCTACGCCAACAACCCCACCATGTGTGGATACGTGGAGGCTAAAAAGCTCCACCCCAAAGCAACCGACTTCCTGGTGGTGTCACTGGGCACCGGGGAGCTGAACGAACCGATATCTTATGCGAAAGCCAAGGGCTGGGGGCTAGGTGGATGGGCCGTTCCTGTGTTGGGGGTGGTGTTTGATGGGGTGTGCGACGCCACGGATCACCAGATGTCGCAGTTGCTCCCCCCCAACCGCTATCACCGGCTTCAAACCACTCTCATTGGGGCGAATGAGGCGATGGATGATGCCAGCCCAGAAAACATCAGGAACCTAAGATTGTTGGCCGAAAATTTGGTATTTAATAATGAGCTGGCCCTAAGCTCATTATGCGATCAATTGTAGGGAAGTAAGGCGGGAGGTGGCAACCTCCCAAGGGTCAATGACCCTAAACCCGACCTGTAAACCCAGGCCACAACAAGGGGTCTTTTGACCCCATATTGCTACTCCCCAAGGGGGCAGCGCCCCCACCTGCGCACAGGTTGCTATAATATAGCATAATCGGGGGCGGCTTGGGAGAATTACATGAAAAGCTTCTTGTCGTATCTGGGCGGCAAATCTCTGCTGGCCAGCAAAATCATTCCCAAAATCCCCGGCCATACCTGTTATTGCGAACTGTTTGCCGGGGCATCTTGGCTGCTGTTTAAGAAAGAGGAATCAGACGTTGAGATAATCAACGACATCAATTCCGACCTGATTACCCTTTACAGGGTGGTGAAACATCACCTGGAAGAGTTTATTCGGTATTTCAAGTTGGTGTTGGTGGCCAGAGAGGAATTTAAAAGGTTTTCGGCCGAGCGGATTTCGGGAAGCTCAGAGACATTCTGGCTGGGATACAAAGCAAGTTCATAATGTCCATGAACGACAAGCCGGAGATACGGGAGCTTTTTGGGGAGTTTAAAATAGAAGAAGTGGCCACAACCTACAATGTGGCAGGAGCAAATAAGAGGAAAAAAGTTAAGGAATTACTGATAATGAACTACGTTCCTGCCAATATTTCAAACTCTATTTGACTATGTCAAACGCTAAAAATTAGCCACTTATATCGTTTTTAGCTTAAAGCTTATCTTGCGCCGCTATAAGGCGGGTAATTATTTTTATAAAAAACAGTAAGTAACCCGAAAAATTCGGGCAGGTACAGCCTGTTTCTTCAGGACGTTGGCTCATGCACCTTATCTCACAAGAGGTCTGGCGAATCTAGTCTGAGTTTATGAATAGATCAGGTTAGTTGGATTTTTAAAATAGCGGAATACTTTTTCAATAAAGAAAGTTGCCTCGTGAGACCTATCCCCGCCCCAAGGGACGGGGTATTACGGCCTCACGAAAACCCGGTAACTTTCTGAAAAAGCTTATCGTGCAACCGAAAGCTTTATGATCTAATAACAAGTTTTTTTATAAGG
>JAJRUU010000237.1 GCA_024277605.1 bacterium | reverse complement strand
ATCCCTCGTTACTGAGGGATTACAACTTAAGCAAACCCATACTTGACCAACCACCGAAATTATGCTATAAGACTTCTTTATCACTGCGGATGACATGCCGGGACTTTTTACCCCGAAAAATTCGGGTCTTGTTATACGCAAATCGAGATTTAGTTGAAAAGTATAAATTTATCAGCTTCCCGTCCCTGCCCCCTTGGGCAAACAAAGTTTTATTGGACGTTGGCTCATAAGCCTTATCTCATAAGGGGTCTGGCAAACCCAGTCTGAATTTATGAATAGATCGGGTTACGAAACCATCAATTATTGATAGATAAAGTTTTTTGATCTTATTTGCGGGAGTTGCTTTTTATGATAAAAAAGGATTACTATGAAATCCTGGGATTAGGCCGGAATGCCAGCCAGGAAGAGGTTAAAAAAACTTATCGTAAATTGGCCTTAAAATTCCATCCTGACAGAAACCAGGGAGATAAACAGGCTGAAGAGCGTTTTAAGGAAGCCTCCGAAGCCTATGAAGTATTACACGATCCGCAGAAGCGCCAGGTTTATGACCAATTCGGGCATGCTGGCTTAGAGGGTCGTGGCTTTCATGGTTTTGGGGATGTGGGGGATGTATTCAGTGCTTTTGGCGATATCTTTGGCGATTTGTTCAGTTTTGATACCGCTGGCCAGGGGCGAAGAGCAGGTCGGCGTGGGGCTGATTTGCGCTATGATTTACAGATCTCCTTTGTCGATGCCGCATTCGGCAAAAAAATATCTATAGAGGTCCCGCGGCACGAGAGTTGTCCCGACTGTAGCGGCACCGGCGCTGAAACAGATACTGCTATTAAGCCATGCCCGGACTGTGGTGGAAAAGGCAGCGTAATCCACTCTCAGGGGTTTTTCAGTGTTAGCACCACCTGTTCCCGTTGTCGTGGTGAAGGTAAATTTATTGAACACCCTTGCCGAGGATGCAGGGGCCATGGTCTGGTCAGTAAAAAAAGACAGCTGGAGGTTAAGATTCCAGGCGGAATAGAGGATTCCAACCGACTGCGCCTGAGTAGCGAGGGAGAACCAGGCACTGGGGGAGGCCCTGCCGGTGATTTATATGTGTTTATCAGGGTCAAAGAACATCCGCTGTTTACCCGTCACGGAGATGATGTTGTGTGCCAGGCGCCGATAAGTTTTCCTCAGGCGGTGCTGGGCTGCGAGATAGAAGTGCCCACGCTGGAAGGCACCACTAAACTGACTATCCCACATGGAACTCCCACCGGTAAGATTTTCAGGCTTAGTGGTTTAGGCGTTCAACATTTGCATGGTCGCGGGCGGGGACACCAATTAGTACAAGTAGAAATTCAGGTTCCCAAAAAACTGAGCGCTGAACAGGAAAAACTGTTACGGGAGTATGCCCGCCTGACCGGGGATGATATTGCACCCCAAAAAGAGGGTTTTCTAAAAAGATTTGCCCAGAAAAAAGCTAACTGATGCCGGTTTGGTTAGAGGTTACCCCTAATCACACCGACTTTCAGCTGTAAACATTATTGATTTATACACTCATTCATTGGTTTTTCGCTGCTAATGCCTACCAAAAACCATAAAACAAATCTCCTGCAATTATTTTTATTCAACACCATAAAGCGTTTAGGTTCAACTATGGCGTGGTGCTGTTTTGTGTGGCTGCTGGCTGCTGTGCCAGTGCAGCATGTTGAAGCTGCTGCGCCGGTTACTTGCGCTCAACGTAAATCACCGGTCGTAATGGCGGTTAAAGAAGTGGGACCTGCGGTAGTAAATATTAGTACCGAAAAGATTGTGCGAGAGCGGGTGAATCCCTTTTATAACTTTAAAATAGATCCCTTTTTTGATGATTTCTTTGGGGATTTTTTTGAAACGTACCCCGAACGCCAATATAAAGCTTTGAGCCTCGGCTCAGGGGTTATTATTGACAAGCAGGGGCATATTCTTACTAATGAGCATGTAATTCTCAAGGCTTCTAAAATAAAGGTGATCTTAGCCGATGGCCGGGAATTTGAAGGGAAGCTCATCGGCTCAGATCCCAAGTCAGATATAGCAGTGCTAAAAATTGAAACTACGGTGGAGCTGCCAATTGTGGCTATGGGTTCTTCAGATGACTTAATGATTGGGGAGACAGTCATCGCTATCGGCAATCCATTTGGGCTTTCCCATACCGTAACTACCGGCGTAATCAGCGCACTTGATCGTTCTATCAAGATAAATGATCAACGAGTTTATAATGAGTTTATTCAAACCGACGCCTCTATTAATCCCGGTAACAGCGGCGGCCCGCTGCTTAATATAGAGGGAGAGTTGATTGGTATAAATACCGCAATTTATCAAAAAGCGCAAGGTATCGGTTTTGCTATACCGATTAATAAGGCCAAACGCATTGTTAATAACCTTATTCAATTCGGTAAGGTACAAGCTGCCTGGCTGGGGATTTTTGTTCAGGAACTTACCCCGGCATTGGTTCAGCACTTTGGGCTGGGCAATCAAGGTGGCGCCCTCATAAGTAAAATAGTAAAAGACAGCCCTGGAGATAAGGCTGGGCTTAAATCGGGAGATATAGTCTTAAAGGTGGATGGTAAAAAAATAAAATCAACCGAAGACTACCATTCCCGGATAGCCGGTTTTACCGCCCAGGATCAGGTTAGCCTGCAAGTCTTAAGTGACGGTCGGCAACATGATGTCGTTATAACCGCAACCAAACTGCCACTTAGCTCAGCTCAAGAGCTGGCATATACGTGGCTGGGGATTTCCGTAAGTGAGATAACCATCGGAAAAGCGGTGATGTACAGGTTAAGATCCCGCAAAGGGGTAATCATAACCCAGGTTGGGCAGGGAAGCGCAGCTCAAAAAATTGGTATTGATGTCGGTGATACTATTCGCCAGATAAATAATCAACCGATAAATAATCTTAAGGATTTTCAGCAGGCAATACTTCTGGCGTATCAGAAGGAAAGTGTTTTATTCTTAATCCAACGCGGCGATTACGGTTACTATGTAACCCTTGAACCCTAGGAGTCTGTCGCAGTAGAATCATCCAAAGTCCGACAGACTCCTAGTGTCGTGTCATGCTTACTTTTGACACCCGGGGCAATAGAAACTCGAGCGTTGCTGTTGAACTATACGTAGGATTTTCACCCCACAGCGCCGACAGGCTTCTCCCTCCAGGCTGTATACCCTAAGAAATTCTGAAAAATTACCCGGTTTACCCGCTGAATCTACATAATCAGAAATATGTGTGCCACGGCTGATTATGGCCTGGGATAGTATGTCGAAAGTGGAGTGAAACAGCCGTTTTACTTCGGCTTGTTTTAATTCATTACTTCTTCGAACAGGGGATATGCGGGCGGCAAATAGTATTTCACTGGCGTAAATGTTGCCGATACCGGCAATAATTTTTTGATCCAGCAGTAAGGGCTTAATCGCTCTTTTATGCCGCTTAAGGCGGCACATTAGATACTCCGCTGAAAACGTATCCCCCAGTGGCTCTACTCCCAGGTCCTCTAATGCGGTTATTCTCTCACCGGGCCGGTATAACCGGATGTGGCCCAGGGCGCGTTTGTCTTGATATTGCAATTGCTTATGTTGGCTGAGGTTAAAACAAAGCCTGGTATAAGGAGTCAACGCCTGCGGAGTATTAAACAATACATAACAACCGCTCATCCGCAAATGAGTGGTTAGTATACAGCCACTTTCAAAACCAATGATGATGTATTTACCGCGCCGCTCAACCCGGGTAATGTTTTGCCCGGGCAAGTAGCGCTTTAATTGCCCAATATCGGTTTGCTCTAATATTTTAGGCCGTAATACTTGCAAATCTTCTATATGCAGCCCCAGCAATTTTTTTTGCAGCCCTCTTACAATAGTTTCCACTTCGGGCAGTTCCGGCATGTATGATCCTTCCTTTAGGATAACAATCGCAGGCGCTTTTAAAAGAGTTCATAACGGTTACATAATAAGGTTTATAGGGTATTTTTGCAAGATAAAAAAAGGGTATATTTTGCTGAATAAAAAGGTTTTTCTGACAGCAATGTAAGACTTATCTTATTAATAATATTGGGAATAATTATTATTTAATATTCTCTTAGATAATAGAACCTTTTAAAAAAAACTGGATTTTTTCCCGAATTTGTTTCTTGTTTTCGTAAACGAAATTCAGCTGTCACATCGGCTGAATTATCCCCGGAAGTCGGCTGGATTAATACCGAGTTGCATTCAAAATGATACTAATTTCTCACTCGGGTAGGTCGGCCTTCAGGCCGACCAAAGCGCGGAGGGCTAAAGCCCTCTCTGCCCATTCAGTCCTGAAAAATTCGGGCAGGCACAGCCTGTTTCTTTCAGGACGTTGGCTAATGAACCTTATCTCGCAAGGGATGTCTTGCTGATACAGCCTGAATTTATGAACAGATCAGGTACTAACCTTAATTGGGAGATTAATTAATGGTTAATTTAGGTGAAAGAATCAGGCGCGTTAGAAAAATGAAGCGAATCTCTCAGATTGAGTTGGAAAATAAAATCGGTATCAAACGGGAATATCTGTCCAAAATAGAAAATTCCGAACTAAAGAACCCAACATATAACACGTTAGAGAAGATTTGCCGTGGATTAGATATACCGCTGGCGGAATTAGTGGCCACAGAGGGGGAACCGCAATTAAGGAAAGCCCCGCCACTCAATATAGTAAGCGCTTCGGATGCGGCACATAAAATCAGCAAGAGTTCTTTGGTAACTGTTCCGATAATAAGTCATAAAACGGCTATCAGAGGGGCGGGCCATATAGATGTTAAAGAAATTGAGCAATATATGGTTATGCCGGTCGATTATGTGGAAGATACTACTGACACCAGCCGTTTCCGTTGCCTGCGATTGGCCAAAGATGATTACAGTATGTCTCCTGTTATGGAACCGGAAACCATCGTCGGTATAGACTCTTGTAAAACCAATCCCGGGCAATCAGATGGAAAGTATGTAGTGCTTGGCTTGGATAATGAAACGTGTGTTGTGCGGCGGTTGAATATACAAAAAAATAATATTATAGCCCTACCACAAAACCTCGATAAATACGATCCGCTTGTCTTATCCTTAAGCAACAAGCGTCAGATTTTGGGACAAGTGGTGTGGTGTTTAAGTAAATTTTAATTAAGGCACTCGGCTCTTTTCAGCCTGACTAAACCTTAAACCCGATCTATTCATAAGTTTATATATGATTTGCCAGACCAGGCATGGCCTGGACTTATTATCAAAAAGAGTCTAAAGCCAACGTCCAGGATAACTTTGCTTGCCTGAAAATTATTGTGTGGAAGCTGACAAAGTTAATATTATCAGGAAGATGTGGTTTTGCTGTTAATAATGCCCGAATTATTCGGGTAAAATTCAAGCTGCTGTATTTCGAAATTTCCCGGTTAACCATCTACAGCTATACATTGTTAGCGCCGTATAATAGAAACCCAAAACACAAAGGGGGTGCAAAATTGTTAACGTTAGATATTAAAGACATACAAGACTGTATCATTGAGCCGCTGAATGAAATTCTATTGTTAGCCTATGGTACAGAAGTTTATCGCCAGATACTGGTCGACATAGAAAAAATCATAAAAGAGTTGGAATGCCAACACCAGGTCGACAACTTATGGCAGTAGCAGAATCGCTCAGTTTTATGGAAAAGCCTCCT
>JAJRUU010000236.1 GCA_024277605.1 bacterium | reverse complement strand
TCCCCCACCATAGCTACCTGCTCTCCCTCAGCCTGCAATCTCTTGATCTCCGCCAGCTTTTGATCCGGCAACACCTCCGCCAGCACCCGCTCAATACCCAGTTTTTGCGCCATCGCCCTGGCGGTACGCCAGTTGTCACCGGTTAACATAACCGGCTCTATCCCCAATTTCTTAATTTCAGCAATTGCGGCTTCAGCATTGTCTTTAATGGTATCAGAAATAGCGATTACCCCGGCCAATTGTTTATCCACGGCCACTATAACAATAGTTTTAGCCTCCCCCTCCAACTCTCCTATACGATGCTCAAGCGCCACTAAGGGAATATCCAGTTGCTGCATTAGTTTTTGGCTGCCCGCTACCGCCGCTTTACCGGCCAACTGCGCCTTTACCCCCAAGCCGGTTAATGCCTCAAATTTCTCAGCCGGGATTAACTTAAGCCCCTTATCCCTGGCCCGCTTGATCACTGACTGGGCTAACGGGTGTTCCGAAAAGGCTTCCAGGCTGGCGGCCAGTTGCAATACTCGCCCCTCATCAAAACCCTCAGCGGTAATCACATCAGTTACTGTCGGCTGCCCGCGGGTCAAGGTGCCGGTTTTATCAAACACCATGGTGGTAATGCCCTTCATGGCTTGAATGGCCTCGCCACGGCGGATGAGAATGCCGTTGGCTGCCCCCAAACCACTGCCCATCATAAGCGCTGTCGGGGTAGCCAGCCCCAGGGCACAGGGACAGGCAATCACCAAAACCGCTACCATGGATAATATACCCAAAGACACCACGCTTAGATCGGGCTTTATCCAGGGAATACTGTAACTGGCCTTGGTAATAAGGTTTATGAAGAATTCAGGGAAGCTGAGCCACAGAATAAGCGTCAACAGTGCCAAAAGCAGTACCGCCGGCACGAAGTAGCCGATAACCCGGTCGACGAACTGCTGAATCGGCACCTTGGTTCCCTGGCATTCCTGCACTAATTTTATCACCTGCGCCAGAAAAGTATCCTGCCCCACTTTTGTAGCTTTAACCTTAAGCGCCCCCTGTTGATTTATGGTAGTCCCAATTACCTGATCCCCCTTCTTTTTGGCTACCGGCATCGACTCACCGGTAGCTAACGATTCATCCACTCCGCTTTCTCCATCAATAACTTCGCCGTCGGCAGGAATTTTTTCACCGGGCTTAATCAGCATAACATCCCCCACCCGCAGCTGTTGTAAGGGAATTTCCCGCTCTTCACCATCTACCAGCAGGCGCGCCTTTTTGACCTCCAGTCTTATCAACTTTTTTATAGCCTGGGAGGCTTTGCCCATAGTAACTGTTTCCAGATACTTCCCCACCAGATGAAAAGCCATAATCATGGCCCCCACCCCGGCGTAAGATTCTATCGGGTACACAAAAGCCGCAAGACCAGTGGCATAAGAAGCCAGGGTACCCAAGCTAATCAGGGTATCCATAGTCGCCGCCAGATGCTTGACCCCGGCCCAAGTGCGCTTATGGGTATCGGCCCCAGCCCAGAATATTACCGGCAGACCCAGCAGCAGTTCAAGCAGCCCATACCCGGGAAACTCCAGGCCGAAAAACATGTGAAACAGCATCAGAATCATCAAAGGGGTGGTAAATCCCCAGGCTACCAATAACTTCTTTCTGGCCTGCCGGAGCTGCAAAGTCTCTTCAGCGGCTTCATCGCCGGAAGACAGGGGTCCTCTCCGCACTCCATACCCTAAGCCTTCTATGGAAGTATAAATTTCATTCTGGGATAACAGCTTCGGATCGTATTCTATGACGGCTTGATTTAAGGCGAGATTGACCGTAACCTCGTTTACGCCTGCCAGCTGAGACAGTGTCTTCTCAATTTTGGCAACACAGGAGGCACAGTGCATACCGGTAACAGGGATAATGTTTTTGACGAGCGCTTGCATATTAGGCCACCTTTCTTTTAACCGGCCCGAAGCAGAAGGCATGAGGGGGAGGGGACAAGCACAAGTTGCAAAATGCCTTTTAGCTCTCTCTCCCCTCTGGGGATGAGAGTTATATAATTTTCTAGTTGTAACTGCACAAATATGGTAGTCGCAGGCTTTAGCCTGCGCTTGGCACGCAAGCTGAAGCTTGCGGCTACCAGTAAGTGCTTGTGCCATTTCAAAGAGAAAATGATATTAGAGTGAGGGGTAAACCCGGTTTTAAAATCCCCCTCACCTTGATCCTCTCCCCCAATGGAGAGGAAAAACAAGGAATCTTGTGTTAGAAACTTACCGTAATTATTGACTTTTACGGAGTGCAAAAACTTGGAGCGGACAACGCTGGGTTATGTCAGGAAACCTTCCATGTTAAATCCCAGGCTTTGCCCAACGGATAACATTTTTTGGTGTATTAAGGCTTGCTGGGCATCCGTTTTTTGCCTTACCATGGATTTCTTATAGTCTTTCAGCACCCCAAAGAAGATATCCTGAACGATTCTTTTGTCCATCGCAAGGTTTAATTTTTGGTCTACCTGCAAAATTGTCTCTATCTCCTGTAACAGGTTTAACTTTATTTCTTCTTTGAGTTTATTTATGCGCTGCAGGAGAAAATAATCCAGTTTTTTTTGTGAGGAATCGGACTTAAGCGCTATATCCAGCTCCTCTGCCCGGTGGATGATTTTAAAGATATGTTCAAATCTGCTCATGCTGAATTGAGTTTTCAGCTTGGCGATTTCTTCATCCAATTGATGATTCAGTATGTACTCGGCTGAAGTCAAATACTCAGGCGGCAGTGGTAGTTCCACCTGCTTGAACACCTCCACCATGCCCCAGTTCTCTTCATAAAAATCGTAATAAGCCTGCCCAAGTTTTATTAGAATATCCTCAGAGAGCAGATTAACAATCTTGCGCCGCTCTTCTAAAAACAGGTCTTTTAAGGACAGATATTGCTTGCCGAAATGTTCATCCAACAGTTCATTCAGCTCCAGTACATGTACCTTGCTAAATTGACCGAACAATTCCTTTTTTATCTTTAAGTATTCCGAATTATCCCCCAGACGCTTAACCGAACAGCGGAAGTCATATACGCCAAAGCGCAACAGGGCAAAATAAGTGGCTACCGATTCATGGGTTATGTCGGACGAAGTCTTTATCTGCCCCATAATCAAGGTCAAATTACCGAATGATTCACAGCGGTAATCCAGACGCTGGACTGTATAGCAGTACAGATGAGCGATATCCGGGTACTCCTTGAAAATGGAACTGATGGCATAATGATTGGTAACCTTGGCAAAGTCTACCTTATAAGGGTCCACTAATCTGGTGTATATTCCCCGGCCATTTAAAAAGCGCGGGATATTGCTGGGGGCTTTGGCCAGCATTTTTAAAAATAGTCCTTCTATGTCTTCACTGGTAAACTCTTGCGCCAGTTGAATGGCGCGAGCGGCGTAGCTGATTATCTGTACCGTTTCAATCCCCGACAGCTCAGAGAAAAACCAACCGCAGCTGGTATACATAAGCATTGCCTGACGCTGCATTTCCATGAGCTTTAAGGCGAGTATCCGCTCCGCAGGGTGCAAGTCATGCGTCTGGTAATCGGCCAAATAAACATTAATGTTCTGGGGTGAACGATCCACAACAACCCTTATATAGGCATCACGCGCCGCCCATATATCCCGGAGATATTTGGACGCTTCCTGCTCGAATATAAGAGCCAGCCGGTCACGAACGGTATCCAGCGCCTCCCGCAAAGGCTTGCGCCAGGTTTGCTTCCACTCAGAAGGCCCACCGGTATGACAACCACAAGCACTCCGCCAGCGCTCCACCCCATGCATACAACTCCAGGATGTCCCGGCGCCCTTGGGGCCAAGTTTAATATCTACCTCAAATTTGGGGGGATGTTTTTCCAAGTACTCGGCGTAATTGGTAACTGTGACCCCCTCTTGAGCGGCCTTTATCTTCAGGGCATACGCCAGGGCAAGATCACCGAATTTCCTATGGTGGCCGAAAGTCTCCCCGTCGGTTGCTATATTCACCAATTGTGGGAATTCCTGGTTGGGGGAATATACCTCATTTATTAAGTTGAGCAGTACGTCGGCATTCTGCAGGGCATTGCCGAAACTTATCTTCCCGGACAGCTCCGCCTGAAAGAAAAATATGTCTATATGTTTTTTCGGCGCATCAGGCACAAAATAGCGATAGGGGCAGGTCGTATCGATATTGTCATCTAAAACTTCATGCCATTCCTGCCGCTCCAGGCGTCTGATTGCCCGGGCCTGTCCCGGAGCGAGAATGACAAATTTCAGCCCTTCATTTATAAGATCGTACAGGGTATGATGATCAACCGCCGTCTCCGGGAGCCACATCGCCTCAGGGTCCCGCCCAAAGCGATGCTTAAAATCAGCCACCCCCCACCTGATCTGAGTCAGCCGATCACGCTGGTTGGCCAGGGGCATAATCATGTGATTATAGCCCTGAGCAATGGCGTTGCCATGTCCTGAAAATAATTGTCGGCTTTTTCGATCAGCCTGAATTATCTTATTATAGGTATACGGGTCGTATTTCTCCAGCCAGGAAAGTAAGGAAGGCCCAAAATTAAAACTCATAAGCTCAAAATTGCTAATTACATCGACTATTTTATTTCTTTCATCAAAAATTCGGGCCATAGAATTGGGCTGATAGCATTCATGGTTAATCCTTTGATTCCAGTCATGAAACGGAGCGGCGCTCTGCTGTATCTCTATCTCCTCAATCCAGGGATTTTCTCTGGGGGGTTGATAGAAATGTCCATGGACAACCAAATATTTTTGGCTGGCAGCAGGTTTAACGGACTGACGGTTAGGCATACCTACTCCTGTTTGCTAGGGCGCCCACTAGCTATAAATGAGCTTTTGTTCATGCCCCAACTTGGTGGTTTCAAGATCACCTGCCGAGACTATGGTAATTCCTGATTCGGTTACCGTAAACCGCTGTTTGTCTTGTTTGCGATCATATCCAATAACAGTGTGTGGGGGAATTTTAACGTCTTTATCGATAATAGCCCGCCGAATACGGCAGTGTCGGCCAATATTCACCCGGTTAAATATAATGGAATTGGAAACCTCAGAAAAACTGTTAATCCGTACATCCGGCGAGAGCACACAACGAAATACATTGGCGCCACTAATAATACAGCCATTGGATATAATAGATTCTATAACCATGCCGGTGCGTTTGAATTCCGAATGCACGGTTTTGGCCGGGGGACTCTGACAATGAAAGGTAAGCACCGGCCAATTTGAGTCATACAAATTCAACTCCGGTTCTATGGAAATCAGATCCATATTGGCATCATAATACGCATCGATTGTACCCACATCCCGCCAATACCTATCCTTCCCCTGTTTCTCTTCATGAAAGTTATAGGCATATACCCTGTACCCCTTATCTACCATATATGGCAGCACATCCTTGCCAAAATCATGGCTGGAGTTTTGATTCTGGCTGTCCTTGCGGACACATTCAAACAGCACATCCCGTTTGAAGATATAAACCCCCATAGAGGCTAAGATTCTATCGGGTTTGCCGGGAATTACCCTGGGGGCTTCCGGCTTCTCCTGAAAACCCAATATTCGATAATCATCGTCTACCTCAACTACCCCAAAATGGGTGGATTCTTCCTTATTCAACTCAATGGCGCAGAGGGTAAGATCAGCTTGTGTCTCATTATGCATATCCCACAAACGTGAATAATCCATTTTGTATATATGGTCACCCGATAATATCAAAAAGTTTTCAGCCGTTTCCGCTTCCCACGAATATAGGTTCTGAAAAATGGCATCCGCCGTACCGGCGTACCAATCCCGGGTAACCCTTTGTTGGGGAGGAATGACTTCCAGGTATTCACCAAGCTCGTTGGGTAACATATTCCAGGCTTGCCTTAAGTGTCGATGCAATGAAATAGATTTGTATTGGGTCAACACAAATAATTTGCGAATATTCGAGTTCAAACAATTACTTAAGGTAAAATCTATAATGCGGTACTCTCCGCTGAATGGTACTGCTGGTTTGGCCCTGTTTTTGGTAAGCGGAGATAATCTTTCTCCCTGTCCACCAGCTAAAACAACAGCCGCTAAATTTTTCATACTATAATTTCTCCCACTACATAAAACAAAAAAAGCATTAAACCAACATTAAGTTGGATTTAGTTATATTATAGAGGTAATAAAAATTTAACTCAAGAGAAATATGGCACTGTTTTTATTGC
>JAJRUU010000235.1 GCA_024277605.1 bacterium | reverse complement strand
ATTGATGTTTCCGGTCACCTTTCCGCTAATGGCGATTTTTCCGACATTAATCTCGGCATTGATGATAGCTTTTTCCCCAACAATCAGGGTGTCATCGGTAACAATTTCTCCCTCTAACCGGCCATCGATACGCACTGTACCCTCAAAGGCCAGCACACCCTTAAAGTTAGTCCCCTCGCCTAAAAAAGCCCTTAATTCTTCACGATTGTTGTCCAGCCGAGGTTTTCTTTCCAGTTCAAATGGGGGTTTCTTTAACATGTCTTAAACACTAGCCTCCTTAAAAGATTATATGCCGAAATTTTCATTTTCCAGCAAGATTAAATTAATTATTCGTTCCAGTTCTTCAACCGAATAAAACTCGACACTGATTTTTCCCTTGGAGTTTTTGGTTTGGGTTATAGTTACCTTAGTGGATAGTCTTTTCTTTAACCTTTCCTCTAAGTCGGTTATGACAACATCGCGCTTGGACTTTGACTTGGGAGCCGTTGGCTGGAGTTGTTTTTGTACCAATTTCTCTGTATCCCGTACTGAAAGCCCTTTTTTTATAATATGTTGGCTGATTTTGCATTGTTGGCCGGAATTCTTTAATGATAAGAGCGCCCTTGCATGTCCCATTGAAAGTTGTTCATCAACCACGTGTTGCTTTATATCAGGGGGTAGTTTAAGCAATCGTATGGTATTGGTTATGGTAGATCGTTCTCTACCGACTCTTTGGGCCACCTCTTCCTGGGTTAAGTTCAATTCCTCTACCATGCTGTTATAAGCCATCGCCTCTTCGATGGGGTTTAAGTCTTCCCGCTGGATATTCTCAATGAGCGAAAGCTCTAGTTTGCTTTCTTCTGTGGCCGATATAATGATAACCGGCACCTCCTGCAATCCAGCGAATTTTGCGGCCCTCAGCCGCCTTTCACCAGCAATCAATTGATAGCCATCCACTGTTTTAGTAACCAGCAGGGGCTGAATAATCCCATGCCGAGACACCGACTGAGCAA
Organism: bacterium; assembly: GCA_024277605.1. Lineage (GTDB taxonomy): Bacteria > SZUA-182 > SZUA-182 > SZUA-191 > JAJRXT01 > JAJRUS01. The sequence continues at coordinate 24,469 of JAJRUU010000235.1, read as the reverse complement.
GTTCCTCAATTTTATCCTGCTGGAAAAATTTACGCGGCTGTCTTGAATAAGATGATATTTGATCAACCGGCACAAAACGGTTCTCTTGCTCTAACTCTTGTACACGGGAATCAGGAATAAGGGCTTGTAACCCCTTTCCCAGGGCTTGTTTAGCCACCAGAAAGCACCTCCCCTGCTAATGATTTATAAGCCTTCGCCCCTTGGGAATGTTTATTATAGTGTATTATGGGCTGACCGAAGCTGGGGGCTTCCCCTAAACTTACATTACGCGGGATCAGCACATCAAAGACTCTCTCCTTGAAACAACTTTGAATTTCTTTGGCCACCTGGATGGATAGCCTGGTACGTTTGTCGTACATAGTAAGCAAAAACCCCTCGATTTTCAGATGGGGGTTGAAGTTTCGTTTTACTAAGCGCACCGTGTTAAGCAGTTCAGTAATGCCTTCAAGGGCGTAGTATTCGCATTGGATAGGCACCAATATTGTCTGGGTAGCGGTCAGTGAGTTAATGGTTAATATCCCCAGTGACGGCGGGCTGTCGATAATGAGAAATTGATACTCTTTCTCCAATTGTTCAAGGGCGTCTTTTAGCCGGTACTCGCGTTGCTCTAAGTTGACCATTTCCACCTCAGCCCCGGCCAGCTTGGTATTTGCAGGCACTATATCCAACGAAGAAAAGGGGGTGTTGTGCACGACATCCGCCAGCCCGATTTCTCCGATCATTACATTATAAATATTGTGATGTACGTTGTTTTTGTCAAAACCCACTCCACTGGTAGTGTTTCCCTGGGGATCAATGTCTATGAGCAGGGTTTTCTTGCCCTGCTCAGCCAGACAAGCGGCCAAATTAATAGCAGTCGTGGTCTTACCTACCCCTCCTTTTTGATTTACCACGGTTATTATACGACCCACATCACACCCGGCAGGTTTAAGCCTGCCGCTTTCATGTAGTTGTTAATATTTTAAGGCATCCGTAATCAGGAAATGTTTCACGTGAAACATTTCCTGATTACGATGATATTTCTTACTTCATTACTATGCGGCAGCTTGACTTGGGCCACCTTTTCCAGCGCAGCGCTGTGTTCATCAAGTACCTTTGCGGCTAACTCTAACTGCCGGTCTATCTGCGCCCCATAGCTCACCAGCAACCTCCCGCCGCAAACTATATACGGCAAAGCCAAAGCAATTAAACGATCCAGCTGGGTTACCGCCCTGGCAACAGCCACATTGTATTGTTGATAATGTTGTGCATGGTGCGCCAATTCCTCCGCTCGACCATGTACACATAGCACCCCTTCCAGTTTAAGCTGTCGGCTCAGGTGTTTTAAAAACGCTACCCGCTTAATCCTGGCATCCAGCAACACAAGCTGTAATTTGGGGCTAACCAGCTTGAGCGGTATGCCAGGAAACCCGGCACCTGTACCAATATCAATGAGCTTCTCATCCCCTTGCAGCTCTAGCACTTTAAGATAGGCCAATGAATCCAGAAAATGCTTTATTATTATCTGCTGCCCATCGGTTATGCCGGTGAGGTTTATGCTACTGTTCCAGCGTAACAGTTCGCTCAGGTAAAGCCCAAACTGTTGTGCTTTACATTCAGATACTATTATACCCAACTGAGCCGCACCGTCAACCATTAAATGAAGCAGGCTGCGGGAAACAGGGACTTTTAGGGCTACCATCGGTCACGCCTCATTGATTATCCATAAATGATTGAGAATACTGAATGATATTCCACAGCCCATGCGCCGCTAAAATGATAACATAGGGCATAACGACCACCATATAACGGTTTAGCGGAAAAGCCAGGGTATGAAGACCCGCAAAATAGAGAACAATAATAATGAGGGGAGGAATGGAATTTATCTCTCCCGCTCTCAGCTTACAATATACTCCAACTATAGCAAACAATAATAAACTGCCATTTAACAACAACAGCTGGCGCTCCCAATGCCCTGAAGATGTTGCATACCATAAACGCAAAAACTTGCGCAGCATAAATCCAGTAAAACGCAGCGGATTTTCTTTAGCCAGCCCGGCCAGATTGGTTAATGCCGCCCGCTGTAACAGACGATCCGTCTCAGCTTCGCTTAAACTGGCAAGTGTCAATTTCCGTATCTCCTGCTCAGCAATATATTTCCAGAACCCGGAACGCACATACTCCGGGCGTGAGCCATAAAACAAGGATTGGCCTCCATTGGCAGAAACCAGTAGCAGCCTTTTACTGACTTTATAGTTCCTGGCAGTCCACCCCCCAACGACAAACATAAATCCCAGCAAAAGACATGCGGCAAGCTTAAGTGGTTTTAGCCCCTGCCTGGGCCAGCTGCATAAGGCCAGAAGAAGTAACAGCCCCGGCAAGAACTGAGTAGCCGCACGAGTCAGGGTGGTCAATCCCAACAAAGCGCCGGCTATTAACCAATCCCTCGGAACCGTTGTTTCTGTGGCGATTATCCACCTGATTATAAAGCAGGCTAACAGCAGGCAAGCCAATGTTTCAGTAGCAATATCCACATTCGTATACACCAGCGGCGGGTATAAAATGGATAGAGCCGCAGCCCCTAGGGCAACCGGCGGATTGAATAAGCGGAGGGCCAATAAATATATAATCAGGCAGAGTACCCCCCCCAGCAGGCATTGGATGACTTTGACTCCCAAAAGGTTTTTGCCGCCGACTCGAAAGATTAGCGACAGAAAGAAAGGATATAAGGGTTCCCGCATCAGCTGCGGCTCGCCTGCTTTGGTATAGCCCATGTCGGCAGCTAAGCTCTGGGCTAAGGGGATATACCCTTGTTTGGCATCGGCGCTAAGAATCGGACCATTAAACAAAAATAAATAGGCCAGGCGTACCAACAAAGCCGAGATTACAATAAGCATGGCCAGTTTAAATGAGGTTTTTGTTTTTCCCGTAGAGTTCATGTGCTAAGATTATTTAACCCTTTCCTGCAAATGCACGAACTGTTTATTGCTAGATGTTTCACGTGAAACATTATTATATCCCTGTTATTCGATCAATCACACGCTTTATAATTAATGGAGCCTGGTGCTTTAAGGTGCGCTGCGATTTTTGTTAAACTATATGCACTCAAGATGAGCATATACGGCATGATCGGTATGTTAAATCTCCAGGTACCAAGCACCATCGCATAGCTTAATGAATTGTATACAATTAAAAGCAGTATGGGGAAAAAGCTAAGCGTCCACCTGCCCCTAAAGAAGATAAAGGCTGCCAAGCTAAGCAGTATAATCGGCAGTTGAATTGCAAATATGATCAAGTTCCTGAGCCGCAAATAACCCCTGATGTCAAGGTTAAGCCAGATTAGACCCAAACGATTAACGCATATTAGCAGGTAGCGATAGGGATACTTTTTAATCATCTTCCAGGCTTCCAGCCGCAGGAGTTGATCCTTTTCCGCTTCATTTTTAATTTGGAAATCAATCCCTTGAGTGGAAAATTTTTGTTGTGTAAGCTGATGAATTTCATCCCAATCGTAAAATTCGTATGTCTTTAGATAATTATCTTTTTCCATTCTCAGCAGGCTATAGTACCAATTATACCCCAGCAGGGTACTGGCCGGTACAAACTTTTTAAATTGCTGCTGATTTCTTACTACCCACGGAGCCAGCACCAAAGCAAAACCGGCTAAAAACACGAGCGAATAACGCCATATCTCACTAAAGCGGCGGCGATAGAGCCACATTAATGTCGGCAACAAGATAAATGGGAAATAAAGCGTGATCGGTCGACATAGTGTGGCCACACCCAAAATAACTCCCGCTAAACAAAAACGCTGCCAGCTGATATGCTGCATAAGCGAGAGCATTTTTAAGCTGAAACACCCCAGTATGAGAGTAAATAAAGGCTCGCTAAACAAAAATATATCCAGCGCTATCGCCGGTGGATATATGGCCCACATACAGGCGGCCAGAGCTGCCGTATAGCGGCAATTAAACAACTTCCACGCCAGCTTCCAAATAAGCCAACAGCTCAGCATATCAAGCACCATTTGCATGGAAACCGCTATGGACAAGCCTTTTTTATAGCCAAACAGCCTGAATATAAGCGCCAGATAAAAAGGAAATATGGGGCCCCTTGCGGCGGTAATCTCCCCTGCTTTATTCCGGTAACCATTTCCGTCGGCTAAGTTTTTACCAATTGCCGCCCAGCCATCAAGCTGCGGATTCCAGTATCCATTTACATAAAACAACTTGTAATTATTGATAAGCTGAGGAAAAATCGCTCGTCGGATAAAAATGCAGCAAAACATTATCGCCAGGATAAGCAGTTTGTCGCGGCAGCCGTTTTTTAAATGTCTGCTTAAGCTATATGGCATATTTGAAAGGGTTTCATTGCGATGAACGTTTGCGTTTTAAATACACCATAAGGATTGAGATGGCGGCTGGAGTGACACCTGGGATGCGGGATGCCTGGCCCAGAGATACAGGTTTTATCCGGCCAAAAACTTGTCGTACTTCAGTGGATAGCCCAGGGATGCGCTGGTAGTCTAACTTAGCGGGCAACGTATAATCCTCCAACTGCTTTAGTTTTTCCAGCTGAGCCAACTGTCGGGCGATATAGCCCTCATATTTCAGCTCCAACTCTACTTGCTCTATCACATCAGCCGACAGCCCCGGGGATTTTTTATCCAGCGCTTCAAGGTGAGCATAGTTTACATGCGGCCGCTTTAACAATTGTGCCAGGCTACAGGATGCTTTGATTACTATTTCAGCAGGTAATTCTTTTTCATGGGGACTCACCATGCTTTTTTTAAGTCGTAAAAGTTCACCCTTAATTGATTTTCGTTTTTGCTGTAATTGCTGATATTGTGGGGCTGGAATAAGCCCCAGGCGGTAACCATAACCCATCAGCCGCAGGTCGGCGTTATCCTGGCGCAAGAGAAGCCGGTATTCGGCGCGTGAGGTAAACATTCTATATGGCTCCAGGGTACCCTTGGTGACCAGATCGTCAATCATCACTCCCATATATGCTTCTGAGCGCTTGAGAATGAATGCTGTCCGTTTGCGCAGCTTGCAAACCGCATTTATGGCCGCCCACAAGCCTTGAGCCGCCGCCTCTTCATAACCTGAAGTGCCGTTTATTTGGCCTGCATGATAAAGATTTTTTAGCGGCTTTGTTTCAAGGGTTGGCTTTAGTTGCGTCGGCGGGATAAAATCATACTCAATAGCATACCCCGGACGCATTACCTGCACTTGCTCTAAGCCCTCTATAGTTCTCAAAAAAGACACCTGCACCTCCAGCGGCAGACTGGTGGAGACGCCATTTGCGTATATCTCCTGGCTATTTAGCCCTTCCGGCTCAAGAAATATCTGGTGCCGCTCTTTTCCAGCAAAGCGGACAACTTTATCTTCGATTGAGGGGCAGTAACGGGGACCAATTCCCTTGATCAATCCGCAGTACATGGGGGATTTATCCAGGTTGTCACGTATAATCTGATGGGTTTTGGGATTGGTATACCCCAGATAGCAATTAATTTGAGGTTGTTTTATTTTTTCTGTAGTAAAAGAAAAAGGCGTAGGTATATCCTCTCCAGATTGTGCGCTAAAGGATGATAAATCAATAGATTTAGCGTCTAACCGGGGTGGCGTCCCGGTTTTTAAGCGCCCTGTAAGAAAGCCGAGATCTGGTAACTGCTGAGCCAGCCTGACCGAAGAGAACTCCCCGGCCCTACCTGCCGGGTAGCTGGTTAAGCCGATATGAATTAGCCCGTTTAGAAAGGTGCCGGTACATAAGATTACCGCTTTGGCGCGGTATTTTGCTCTGTTTTGGGTAGCTACCCCGACCGCCTTCCCTTTTTCTATTAAAAGCTCCTCCACTAACTCCTGCTTTAAATCCAAGCCTTCCTGTGATTCTAACACGGCTTTCATGCTCAGGCGATATTGCTGCTTATCCGCCTGCGCTCGTAACGCCTGTACCGCAGGGCCTTTACGGGTATTAAGCATGCGAAACTGAATGCCGGTCTTATCGATATTTTTACCCATTTCACCACCCAGCGCATCAATTTCGCGCACCAGATGGCCCTTACCTAACCCCCCTATTGCTGGATTACAGGGCATAAGCGCCACGCTATCCAGATTAATCGTCAATAGCAGAGTGGCACAGCCCATCCGGGCGCAGGCCAACGCCGCCTCACAACCGGCGTGCCCCGCACCCACCACAATAATATCGTATTCCCTATCGCATATATACATGGTTTATTATCTGGTTATCCCGATGAGTTTGTATGCTTTTCGTTGTATGTGAATAATTAAGATTATTTGCCGATACAAAATTGAGAAAATATGCGCTCCAGTACATCGGCACAAGTGGTTTGCCCCACTATTTCGCCTAAAGCATTGAGCGCCTCATTTAAATCCAGGGCCACAAATTCGGGCGATAAGCCTTGTTCTAAAGTAGCCATTACCTGCTTGAGCGCCCGTTGGGTCTTAATGAGCGCCTGATGATGGCGGGCATTGGTTATTATGGCGCCCTCTGAGTCAGACGCATCAGACCCGCTTAGACGTTTTACAATAGCCTTGGTTAATTTATCCAGCCCCTGACCCTGTTTAGCGGAAAGATAGATCACCTCATCGGTGGGAAGCAAACTTTGCAGCTGCGCTGGATCAACCCCTTGCTTTAAGTCCATCTTATTGATAATTAAGATAATCTTTTTGTTGTCCCCTGTCGCTGCCTGTATGATTTTTCGATCATCATCAGTTAACGGTTGACTCCCGTCAAGCACCAACAGTACCAGCTCAGCTTGCTTTAGGGCCTGCCGGCTTCTTTTAATACCATGTTTTTCCACTACATCCTGAGTATGCGTAATACCGGCAGTATCGATCAAGCGTAAGGGAAATCCCCCTATATTGATCGACTCTTCAATAGTATCGCGGGTAGTACCCGGAATCGGGGTAACAATTGCCCGCTCTTGTTGCAGTAACTGGTTTAGTAACGTTGATTTGCCCACGTTTGGACGCCCCACGATAGCTGTAGCCACCCCTTCTCTAAACATTCTCCCCTCAGAAAAGGTAGCAATTAAATGATCCAATTCCTGGTTTAGTGGGATTAATGCGGTTGCTATTTGCTTTAATGAATCAATTTCCAGATCTTCTTCGGGAAAGTCGATATCGGCTTCTACCAATGCCAATATATCAAGCAGCTGCTGCTTGAGAGTTTTTATTTTCTCAGATAAACCGCCCTCAAGTTGATTTACCGCAGCTTGCAGAGCGGCTTGGGTCTTGGCGGAAATAATATCAATTACCGCTTCGGCCTGCACCAGATCGATCCGGCCATTAAGATACGCCCGTTTGGTAAATTCTCCCGGCTCGGCCAATCGTGCGCCTTGAGCTAAACATAAGGCAAGGGTCTCCTTTAATGGGATTATCCCTCCATGGCAGTTTATCTCGGCCATATCCTCTTTAGTAAAGGTATGCGGCGCTCTCATCTGAGTGATCAGCACCTCATCCACTCTGGCCTTACTCTGTGGATCGATAATATAGCCATGGCGCAAAGTATGTGATGCCGGAGGTTCATCATTATTTTTTGCGGGTACAAACAAGTATTGGCAAATCGGCAGGGCTTGGGGACCACTCAGGCGCACAATCCCGATAGCGCCGGCGCCCAGGGGGGTTGAAATTGCGGCAATGGTATCCTGAGTTGGGCTGCCTGGAACAACTTGAGCTTGTTGAATAGAGTTAAGCGCCATTTTATAAGCTATTATTTCAGATACCGAAAAATTAGGCAGTAGTGTCCGCTCCTAAGTATAACACATTTAATATCTGAGGTTCATGGGCGGCTGGGATAGGTTAGCAGCTGGAATTTCCCCTCTTCCAGCAGGCAATACCCCCCTTTGTCATTCCAGGCCGGAAGTACAATCAACTGATTAGTTGAAGAATATTCCTTTATTTCCGATTGATGAGTATGTCCACAGATAACCGTATCAAAACCCTGACTAAAATATTGTTGAATCATCTCCGCGGATAAACAAAATTTAGCCGGATCCAGCTGAGCTACCTTGTGCTGACTTTTCTGCCTGAGCCTCTGGGCAATATAGTTTTCGATCTCTCCAGGGGCTATTGGGTCAAACAGCCTGAAAATTTTCCAGCACCAGCGTTGATAGCGCTGAAAACTACTATCAGCAGCGCATAAATTATGACCATGGGTTATAAGAATGCGCTGTTCCTGGAGCTGCAGCGCATGCGTTTCAGGATAAAGCGTTATGCCGAATTGGGCTAAGTAGCCTGCCTTCAGTAAAAAGTCACGGTTACCCCATAACATACCAATCTGACTGCCTGCTTGCTGAAGTTGTCTCAGGGCATCCAAGATGGGCTTATTTTTGCGGTAGGTGATTCGATTGTTCGTCCAATAATCGAACAAATCTCCCAGGATATATAAATTTCCGCCTTGCTGCCCCACAAATTCAAGGAATGATAGAAACAAAGTAGTTACTTGCGGACGCCCAGCTGAATCCAAATGCAGGTCAGAAATAAAAAAGCTTTTGCTCAAAGCAGAATCTCTCCCGAGAGTTGCACTTACATTATTAAACCAAGTTGCAATCAAACATATACTAAATGGGTAGGGAGGGCTAAAGGCCGACCTACCCGAGCGAGAAATTAGTATCATTTTGAATACAACTTGGTATTAAACTTGCGCTATCAATAAAAAAGGGGACTTATTAAGTCCCCCCGCACAAATGAACTAAAGCAGAATTCTCTCATCCTTGTTCCCGCTTTACGGCAACAAAACGGGTCGCACCGTCTTTTAAAAGCAGGAACAGGACGGTTTCTTTAGCATCAAGCTCCTGCAATTTTGCCCAATAATCTTTGCTGTCTTTAATTGGCTGACGATTGACCTCCAGGATAATATCTCCACTTTGCAGTCCAGCCTCGGCAGCCGACCCACCGGATTCTACATCGAGGACTACAACGCCGCCTTGATTGTCATCCAAATAGCCTCTCATCTCAGGCATGAGATCACCCACTCTCATTCCAAGACTATTAGAGGGTTTCTTTTTGCCAAAGGATATTTCACTCTTTGGATAAAGGCCTATTTCAAGTTTAAGCTGTTCGAGTTTCCCCTCCCGGATTACGCCCAAGTTTACCTTGGTTCCCGGATGAGTCTTAGCCGCCAGTCGGGATAACTCACCATAATCCTCTATTTTCTCACCATCAAAGCTGGTTACAATATCGCCCCGCTTTAAACCGGCCTTATCCGCCGGTGAGCCTTCTATTACCTCCGCCACCAAAGCCCCCTCTGGTTCATCTAAGCCAAAACTATCAGCCAACTCAGGATTAACTTTTTGGATCAGCACCCCCAGCCAGCCACGCTCTACTTCCCCCTTCAGTTTCAAATCCTGTAGAATATCCTTAGCTATATTTATGGGAATAGCAAAACCGATTCCCTGTCCCTGAGGCACAATAGCCGTATTTATACCCACTACTCTGCCGTATATATCAAACAATGGGCCGCCACTATTTCCAGGATTAATGGAAGCGTCGGTCTGAATGAAATCATCATAGGGACCAGCGCCAATGACCCGGCCCTTGGCGCTCACAATGCCAGCGGTTACCGTGTGCTCTAAACCAAAAGGATTACCAATCGCTACCACCCATTCACCCACTTTAAGCTTATCTTAATCACCCAGGCTTACGGTGGGTAAATCCTTCCAGGATTTAATTTTAATCAAAGCAATATCGGTTTTTTTGTCTATTCCGATTAACTTGGCTTTGAATTTTTTATGGTTTGACAAGATGATATTGATTTCATCCACATCATTGATTACGTGGACATTGGTCAGTATATAGCCCTCTTTGCTGATAATAAAACCTGACCCCAAACTCTTTTGTTTAAATTCACGCCGGGGGCCCTTACCAAAGAAACGTTCGAAAAATTCCTCCAGCGGGCCGCCCTTCTTTTCAAAGGGCGAACGAGAAATATCGGGATGATTTTTAATGGTTCTGGTAAGGCTTATATTTACCACTGCCGGTTTTTGCTCTTCCGCCACCTTCACAAATGTATGTGGAGTAATAACCTGTATTTCATCTTGTCGGCTTTCTTCGGCTTTGTCCTCGATAAATGGCCGGTCACCATTGGTATCCCGACTACAGCCGACTCCCACCAGCCATAATAATCCTACAAGCAGCATCAACTTAATATATTTGCTATATTTACTTTTGCTGTATTTCACTATTTAATCCTTTACTATTTCCCGTTTCAGATCAGCCGGTTTTTGGCTGAGTTGTTCCACTATTTCCTTGGGTGCCAGAAAGACCCGGCCATCATCCCGCTTCACATATACCGATGTATCATCCTGCCTGGTAATAGCCCCCACCGATAAGCTCAAAGTCGAAGCGTTACCCCCCTGCACCAGCTTCAGGGTAGCCTTTACCTGCGGCTTATCAAACCCGTAAGCTGCATCAGGCTTCGGTGTGCCTTCGATAAAGGCGGCAGCCTTTAAATACGCCAAGTCATAGAGCATGCTCTCTACCAGGTAACCCTTAACCGGAGCTTTTTCGGGTTGAACCAACTGCCATTCCTCAGCTTCTTTTTTCAACCGGATCACACTCTTCGGATAGCTCAATTCTACCTCATTCACCCGCACAGTGTCAAATCTTAGGATGCGGCGTTCCCTTATGGAAAACACTTCTTTGGTCAGCTCAGTGCCTATACTGCTATCCAGTAATATTACCTGCGGCCGCTTTCCCCGCTTGGCATATATTCCCTGCTTTTCTTTATTGATGTGTCCGAGCAACAGTCTCTTTTGCGTTTGATCTCTGCCATTGGTCAGCGTAAGGCGTAACATGGGTTTATCCAAGCCGAACCGGGCCAGGGTATCGGTTTCTTCGGCTACAAACTCTTTGACCCGCATGGAGTTTATCTGCCGTATCAGTGTGCTTACCCCATCCGGATCGGCCTTTAGTTCTCTGGGGGTGGTAATCTGCCAGCCTACTTTAGGATCATTAGTTAACACCAGCTTGCGGTTAGCATAATCCAGCTCAATCTGGCTAACATCGACCTCAGGTATACTGATTACCCGTTCACTCCGCAGATCAGGTACCCCCTGCGCCAGGCTGTTATATAAACTTGAGTCCAGCAGGAAAAGTTCGGCATCAGCTTCCCGCTTGGCGTACATCAAACTGCCCATAGGGTTTTTATTGCCTAGTAAAAGCACATACTGCTTATCCTTTGAGGTAAGTGCCAGCTTAAGTTGGGGGGGGGCAAGCCCAAAGGCGGAAAGCGCCTGATCCGAAGCATCCAGCTTGCGCTCTGCCGTAGCACCTTTTACGGCATCTATCAGGCGCTTAATGGCCTCATCATCCCCGGGATAATCTATGGGCTTTACTATGTGCCATTCTCCGGCATCAGTCTTTATACATTTTATATATGTATCGGCATAGTGCAGCTCCAATTGGTTGAAATCAGCCTCTTCAAATACGAATATGTGCTTAGCCTGATCTTCTATCCTTTGGCGCTCACGGCCGCCTTTTACTTCATAATAATAGACAAAACCGGCCAGGAGCAATAACACTATTCCCCAGATAAGCGTATTTTTTAGCCTCACAGCCGTCTCCGTCGTAACCAAACGATTATCCCGGCAATAATACCAAAGAGGGGCAGCAGCAATACCGATAGATAGAATATGTTTCGCATCTGTATATCGGTAAGACTGATAGTGCGGGGTACATCTGATTTGGGCCGGATAGAGATTAAATCATCATCTTCAGCCAGCCAGCTGACCACATTTAGGAATAGGTCGCGGTTACCGGAAAGGTTCAGATAGGTATTGTCGGCAAAATTGGAGTCGCCGAATACCACAAGCCGCCCTGTGGGGGCAGCCTCTTCTTTGGCAGCGGGTTCTGATTTGGCGGCACTGTCTTTGGCTGCGGTATTTTCAGGTTTTATTTCCGCCACCACGGCTACACTCACCGGCCCCAGCTTATCCTTTCCCGCAGTGTATTCATACGGCCCGTTTAGCTCGGTTTCGGCCCAACTATTCTTGCTGCCGGTACTGGCTAAGGTCTGAATGTTTGCATAATCCGGCAAATCTGCTTTAGGGGAGACTGACCTTGTGATAGGGAAAAGGAGGCCGATTTAAAGCCTTTGGTGATGGGATGATCAGGATACATGGTGATTACCGGTGTAAAATAATCACCGGCAAATAGCTGACTCATCGTATCTATTACGATGTCATTACCGACTTCAATGCCCCGCTTTGACAAAAACACATCCCAGGCTGCCGACTTGGTATCTCCTATTGCGGGATCGATGAGCATTAACAGCTTGCCCCCCGCATCAAGGTAATTATCAATAGCCTTAAGTTCTTCCTGCATAAAGCCTGTTTTGGGGCCGGCGATGATTAACACAGTACAATCAGCCGGTACTTTGGTCTCCCGCATCAGTAATAATTTTTTGGCTTCGTAGTTTTGGCCTGCCAGGGCTTGGGCGATCAGGCTATAGCCGGTCTTGGTGTTGGCCTCTATATCGGCCTCAGCGTGGCCATCCAGAAAGTAGATCACTTTACTTTCATCTTTGGTGATTTTTAAAATGGCATTGGTAAGCGCCTCTTCGGTTATTTTCTCCAGATTTTGGGTGCGCTCCTGAAACTTAAGCGATAGGGTGCCATAGCGCCGCACCCCGTATTTAGTGGCCATAGCCGGTTTTTGATCAGGATCGATAAACTCAAAGGTAACCTTATCGCCATAATATTTATACTCCGGCAACAATTCTTCAGCCTTGGAGCGCTCGGAAGTACCGGGTTTATCAAACATAATTATGTTCAATTCATCCGGCAAGGATTTAAGCAGCTTCTTGGTTTGATCGGATAAGCTATATTTTCCTATGGCAGTGGTATCAAAACGCTTATTATGCTTATAGGACAGATAATTTATGAGGACTGTAATTACCAGGACAATACACACAAACAGGGCAATATTCGCCCGTAAAAAGGGAAGTCGGCGATTTTTCATATTATAAACTCGCTTTTAAATGAAGGATACCTTGAAAATGAATATCCCGAACAATTCCAAAAGATTTATGGGTATCTTGAACCCGAAAAATTCGGGTATTGTTACGGGCGAATCAACATTTAGTTGAAAAGTATAAATTTATCAGCTTCCTGTTCCCGCCACCTTGGGCAAACAAAGCTTTATTGGACGTTGGCTCATGCACCTTATCTCACAAGAGGTCTGGCAAACCCAGTCTGAATTTATGAATAGATCGGGTGAAAAAGGGGACCTGTTCCCTTATTTCATCTCTAAGGATTCATTGGTTAGAAATAGATTAAAAACAATAAACGAGAGATAGAATACAATATCTTTGGTATCTATAATCCCCTTGGCAAAATCATCAAAATGTCCGATTATGGAAATGCTGGATAAAGCCTCACCCAGTTTGGGGCCTACAAAGTTTGCGGCCCAGCTTACCACCCATAAGAGCAGCAAGACACCAAAGGAGATGACTGCCGCTACAATCTGATTTTCAGTAAAGGAAGAACACAAGCTGCCCACTGAGATAAATGCCGCTCCCATCAAGACCAGTCCAACATAGCCGCTGGCTATGGGTCCCCAATCAGGACTACCGTACATAAATAAAATAAGCGGATAGATCAGCGTAAATCCCAGCATAATCAGATACAGTGTCAATGCCCCCAAAAACTTGCCCAACAGCAGTTGCAGATTGGACAAAGGCGAGGTCATCAGCACCTCCAGGGTACCGGATTTTCTTTCTTCAGCGTACATGCGCATAGTAAACAGGGGCACCATCAAAAGCAGGATGATACCGATATTATAGAACAAAGGAACCATCACCATTTCGTTTACATTCATATCGGACATGGGAATCTGATAGCGCATAAATTGCATGGACTGCAGATTAAATGCAGCGGTAAGGCTGAAAAAGAAATACCCCGCCAAAAGCAAAAACACCACCAGCATTACATAAGCAACAGGCGAGACGAAGTAGGCCTTAAGTTCCTTCTTAAACAGAATCCATATGTTCTTCATCAGTGCAGTACCTCCGGCTCCGCTTGCGCTTCCTCAGTGGTGGTCAACTGCCGGAACACCTCTTCCAAGCTCATTCCCATAGAGCGAATCTCCAATAATTCCCAGCCGCCCTTTACGATAGCCGCCGCCAGTTGAGGACGGATATCGCTCTTTAGCTGACTCTCTACCAGATACCCCGCCTCATAAGGCGCCACATTCAGCACCCCGGCCTGCTCTTTAAGTTTATTCATAAGCTTATCCGCCGGACCACAGGCCTCCAGATAAACCCTTTCAGTTCCCTGAAACCGGCGAGAGAGACCTTCCGGGGTGTCAACCGCCACCAGCCGCCCTTTATCTATAACAATAATACGATCACAGGTTAGCTTTACCTCGGGCAGGATATGGGTGCTTAAGATGACCGTATGGTTCTCTTTTAGCCCCTTGATCATGTTTCTCACCTGAATAATCTGGTTGGGATCCAGCCCGATAGTGGGTTCATCCAGAATCAGGATGGCGGGGTCATGCACCAGCGCCTGGGCAATCCCCACCCGTTGCTTATAGCCTTTGGACAGGTTGGCAATCAGCCGGTTCTGCACATCCCCCAGCCAGCACTTCTCCAGCACCAAAGCTACTTGCGATATCCGCTTGCTCTTCTTCTTCACGCCCTTAATTCCAGCCATAAACAGCAAATAATCCTTGACTGTCATATGACCGTACAATGGAGTGTTTTCAGGTAAGTAGCCAATTTGAGCTTTTACCTTCAACGGTTCATCAAACACGTCATATCCGGCCACCCTGGCTGTGCCGTCGGAAGGAGGTAAGTAACCGGTAAGCATGCGCATGGTAGTGGTTTTACCCGCTCCATTGGGGCCCAGGAAACCCAGGATTTCTCCTTTTTGGACCTTAAAGCTAATAGCATTAACTGCCATTAAGCTGCCATATTTTTTGGTTAAATGATCTACCTCAATCATAATTCACCCTTTTCCAAGCTATTGGAAGTTATAAAAAAGCATGTGCTCTATACGGTTTGAGCAACAGCCCGTATAAATCAGACCCCTGGACTATACTTATAACTACAGGGGTTAGAGATGTTTCTGCAACACCTGTGGCTATAACTTAGAATAATCTATTTACCCCGACCTATTCATAAATTCAGCCTAGGTTTGCAAGACACCCCTTGTGAGATAAGGCTTATGAGCCAACGTCCAATAAGGCTTTGCTTGCCCGAGGCGGTTGATCGGGAAGCTGATAAATTTATAATTTTCAACTAACTGTCGATTCGCCCATAACAAGACCCGAATTTTTCGGGTTACAAACCTTTACATAGCGCATGCGTAAATCATACAGCAAGTTATCCAGAAGAGACTGCTCCTCCGGGGTCAAATTACCCTCGGTTTTCTCCTTTAGCATTTCAAGAATATCGATAGTCTGTTTTGCTTGCGGGATGTTGGGGTCTTTTTGCTTGGTTAGCGGATCCTCCATTTCTCCAAGCTGGATCACCGCCTGGGTACTTAAGGAAAACACCAATGCCGAGAAATTAACCTCCGGCAATGAACCACCAGCCTGCTGGTCGCGAGGAGGAGACTTTTCCGGTTCAGACATGGTCCCGGCAGCGGTTTTGACCTCTTCTTGCTTAATTAACTGTTCTTTCTCTTCTTCACTCTTAGAGGAGAGGCGTTTATCCTTTACCTGAAACCCCCGCTCTTGTCCCTTTTCCTCTGACATAGTATCTCCACTGGCTACTTTTTAATTTCGGGTTATAAACTTGATGGTTTCGTAAAAAGTCCCCACATGTCACCCTGAACGAAGTGAAGGGTCTCGTATTATATTGAAAAAAATAGATTCTTCTCTTCGCTCAGAATGACAAAGTGACAGTTTTCAGACTTTTTACGACTCCATCAAACTTCAAAAAACCAACTTATTATAACCCATAAAAAATAAATTGCAGCAAAAAAAATGGCCCTTGCTTATTTAAAAACAAGGGCCACAAGAACTAGCATTTAGTACATACCACCCATACCACCCATACCACCACCACCAGGCATCGGAGGCATCTTTTCATCTTCCTTGATATCGGATATGATGCACTCGGTGGTCAGCATCAGCGATGCGATACTGGCTGCATTCTGAAGGGCGCAACGGGTAACCTTGGTAGGATCGATTACTCCGGCCTTGAACAGGTCGGTATACTCACAGGTTTCCGCATTAAAGCCGACATTGTCAGCTTCGGTTTTTAGCCTCTCAACCACTACTGAACCTTCGTAACCGGCGTTATTGGCAATCCTGCGAACCGGCTCTTCCAGCGCTCTTCTTAATATGCTCGAACCGATTTCCTCATCACCGCTCAAATTTAGCTTATTAATCGAAGCAATAGCCTTCAACAGGGCTACCCCGCCGCCGGGTACGATGCCCTCATCCACCGCAGCGCGGGTGGCGTTCATGGCATCTTCAACGCGGGCTTTTTTCTCTTTCATCTCGGTCTCGGTAGCTGCGCCTACATTAATTACGGCTACTCCACCCACCAGCTTGGCCAGGCGTTCTTGCAGCTTCTCGCTATCATAGTCGGAGGTGCTGGCTTCAATCTGGGCTCGAATCTGTTTAATACGGCCTTCCAGCTCGGCAGGTTTACCTGCTCCTTCAACAATAGTAGTATTGTCTTTGTCGATAGTTACCCGCTTGGCCTCACCTAAATCAGCCAGGTTGATGCTTTCTAATTTTATACCTAAGTCTTCGGTAATTACCCGACCATTGGTTAGTACCGCAATATCCTCAAGCATAGCCTTACGACGATCGCCAAAACCAGGGGCCTTAACCGCTACACAGTTCAGAGTTCCCCGCAGTTTATTGACTACCAAGGTTGCCAGCGCTTCACCTTCAACGTCTTCGGAAAGTATTAACATAGGCCGACCCTGTTTGGCCACCTGCTCTAAGATGGGTAGCAAATCTTTCATGCTGCTGATCTTTTTCTCGTTCAGCAGAATGTAAGGGTTCTCCAATACGGCTTCCATCCGCTCTGCGTTAGTAACGAAATAGGGGGATAGATAGCCACGGTCAAACTGCATACCTTCAACGAATTCCAGGGAAGTTTCCATGCTTTTGGCTTCTTCCACGGTAATTACGCCGTCCTTGCCTACTTTATCCATGGCCTCGGCAATTAAATCACCGATAGTAGAATCATTATTAGCTGAAATAGTACCGACCTGGGCAATTTCGTGTTTATCCTTGGTAGGTTTACTTAATTTCTTGAGACTCTCTACAGCCGCTTCTACCGCCTTCTCAATGCCGCGTTTTAGCGCCATCGGGTTAGAACCGGCAGTAACGTTCTTGCTGCCTTCGCGATAGATGGCCTGTGCCAGGATGGTGGCGGTGGTAGTCCCGTCGCCGGCTACATCACTGGTTTTGCTGGCCACCTCTTTCACCATCTGGGCGCCCATATTTTCAAAAGGATCTTCAAGCTCAATATCCTTGGCTACGGTTACCCCGTCCTTGGTGATGGTGGGAGAACCGAACTTCTTATCCAGCACTACATTTCTGCCCTTGGGTCCCAGGGTTACACTAACCGCATCGGCTAGTTTATTTACCCCTCTAAGGAGAGCGCTTCTGGCTTGCTCCTCAAAATGTATTTGTTTCGCCATGAGTTTTTTACCTCCTTAATAGTGATTACTCTACAATACCTAAAACTTCATCTTCCCGCATAATAATAAATTCATGATCGTCAACTTTGACCTCGGTGCCGGAATACTTACCAAATAAAATAGTATCGCCAACCTTTACGTCCAAAGCCTGCTTGCTGCCGTCTTCCTTAACCTTGCCGCCGCCCACGGCTACAATCTTGCCCTGCATCGGTTTTTCCTTGGCGGTTTCGGGAATAATAATCCCACCTTTTACCTGCTCCCCTTCTTCCAGTCGTTCAACGAGGATTCGATCTTGCAACGGTCTGAATTTCATACTTGCACTCCTTTCGTCTTTGAATTTACAGCTGTAAACGAGACATCCTAATAAACACAACGGAGACACGGATGCCTAATACCTGTTCACCTAAACAGTTTTCGTATTAGCTTTCAATTAGTTAGGTGAGTTTATCAGCACTCTCCGTTGTTGAGTGCTAACGAGGGTTAATATACTAGGGCTTAATTTATAACGCAAATCTTGTGCTGGGATATTACGGGTGAATGGTACCAATTAATAGCAAATATCTCGTGTTATCTCATATTATCGCTCAATAAATCACTAAATCGAACTATTCCTTCTGTGCATACCCGGCTTAATCTGTAAACATACATAAATATACACTATGTGTGTTGTTCCAGCGCCTGTTCAATCAATTTATGTGTGTCCACCGGAGCCGCTGTCTTTTGCGAGGTTATATATAAGAAGAACTCTGCATTCCCCTTGGCCCCTCGTATGGGAGAACGGCAAACCCCTTTAAGCGATAGGCCCATATCCTCAATATAAAGTGTAAGTGTAGTTAACACCTGCCGATGTTGATCCAGGCGCTTAACTATTCCAGAACGACCGACCGCGCATTTACCCACTTCGAATTGGGGTTTAACCAAAGCTATAATCTCAGCCGCAGGCTTTATAAGAGGGAAAAGCGCAGGAATGACTTTGGTGAGCGAGATGAAGGAGACATCAATAGTTACCAGCTCAACCTGTTCTCCTAAATCCTCGGGCTTTAAGTAGCGCACATTTGTTTTATCCAGCAGCAACACCCTGGAATCTTGCTGTAATTTCCAGGCCAGTTGGCCATAACCCACATCCACGGCGAACACCTTTGAGGCTCCCCGCTGCAAGAGGCAATCCGTAAAACCACCGGTTGAGGCGCCCACATCCAGGGCGACTTTATTTTCAACCGGCAAGCCAAACGTATCTAAGGCGCCCTCCAGTTTTAGCCCACCCCGGCCTACATAGGGGCAGGTAGCCTTAAGTTTAACTTGAGCGTCATCCGGCACCAATTGTCCGGCCTTATCCACTACTTGTCCATTAACCGACACCTGACGGGCCAGAATCAAGCCTTGGGCCTGATGGCGGCTTGAGACTAAGCCCTTGCCGACTAATAACTTATCTAACCTTGATTTGACAGACAAAGTCAACCATCCTGATTTTAACTATCGGAAAATACTGGATTCCCGTTTACACGGGAATGACAATAATCTGTGTTTTCTGACTTTTTACGAGACCATCAGCTATGGGCCAGACCGAACTGGTAAATTGCGTGCAATTTACCAGTCTTCTTCTCCACCCTGATGATTGGGTCTGTTTGGCATTAACGGCGTAGACATGCTTGGTGTGGGCATCATTGGCGCAGGCGCTATCGCTCCGGCGGGATTAGATTTTTTTTCAAGTGAGTTAAAATAGGCCATAATTTTGTTCAGCTTTTCTTTATCGATTACTTTAACACCCCTTATGGCATGTTCATAGCAATATTGAACAAAGGCTACCATGTGATGATCGACTTTTCTACCGTCCAAAGGTTTTTGCCCCTCCTGGTGACAGCTCCCGCAACTCTTGCCATTGGTGCCTAGAGCTGGATCATTAAAAAGTTTTCGTCCATCACCTGAGAGGTCAATTGCGGCAAATCCCGGGGGCTGTGCCTCCCCAAGGAGGTTTTGCCCGCCTTGGGTTTGCTGCATGGATTTTTGCATGGTCTGCTGTCTCATCTTTTCCATCATTTGTCTTTGAAATCCTGTCATATCCTGGGCAAATAACGCCGGGGCAAATATCAATCCTAATGAAATTATTGCCAAAAATATTTTTTTGCTTTGCATGTCATTTTCCTTTCTGTTTGATGTAACCCGAAAAATTCGGGTCTTGTTATGGGCGAATCGATATTTAGTTGAAAATTATAAACTTATCAGCTTCCTATTCCCTTGGGCAAACAAAGTTTTATTGGACGTTGGCTAATAAACCTTATCTCGCAAGGGATGTCTTGCGAACCCAGCCTAAATTTATGAATAGGTCGGGGTAAGAATGTTTTGACCAATAAATATTACATATAGTACTTATATATTATATATACCATTTTAAAATACTAAAAACAATTTATTTTATTGCCCAAAACACCTGCTGTGGGGCAACAATGTATGCTGTCCCCAGAACATACCGGAATTTACTCCAGAATAGGATATGACATTGCAAGACCCGGGGCCCTCTTTTTTTAACCTGATCTATTCATAAATTTTGGCTGGATTTGCTATGTTATCCAAGGCTGGCGCAGCTAAAGAGTATCCTTTAGCTTTAGTGCTATCGGTGCAGGACAGATATTCAGAATACGGCGCATTGATAAATACAGCGATCCTGGCAGCGGTTAACCTTAACCTGATCTATTCATAAAATTAGTCAGCGGACACTACTGAAAATTAGACTGGGTTCGCAAGACATCCCTTGCGAGATAAGGTTCATTAGCCAACGTCCAATAAAGCTATGTTTGCTCGAGACAACAGGAACAGGAAGCTGATAAGTTTATAATTTTCAACTAAATGTAACTTCGCCCATAACAATACCTGAATTTTTCGGGCTACCTACCATAATTCTCAATTAATCTGGTTAGCGCAGAGTTCCGGTAAGCTTTAAGAATGTTACCAATAGGCCAACTACAACGCCGATTCCCAATAATGAGAAAAAAACTGCTTTTGAATAAAAATCCGACCCAGACTTCTTGGCTCCCATAATATGTTCTCCGTTCATTTATAGGACAAATAACAATTGACTACGCGGTATATACGAGCAATAAGCATGCCACTGTGCTAACATATTGATATTTTAAGGATATGCTTAAAACACGCCAACAGAAAAGCCTGCTATAATTGTCATTATGACAGACAAGGCACGCTCAAACTGAGTCAAAATGATAAACTCAGGAGTCTGTCGGCCTTTGGGGTTCGTAGCGATACAGGAGAGAGGGTGAGGGTTATTTGCGGCTAAGGGTCAAGCAATCCCCGCAGGGTGCGCAGGTTTACGATGTCCATGTCTTCCCCGCTTGCATCCACCCCCTTGGGGGTTTCCAGAATCATCGGTACATTCTGCAATCGGGGATCATTGAGTAACCACGAAAAGGGGTCCAGTCCCAAATGACCTTCTCCGATATGCTGATGGCGGTCGACCCTGGAGGAAAATGGAGATTTGGCGTCATTTAAGTGAATTGCTTTTAATTTAGACAGCCCGATAAGTCGTTCGAAAAGTTCGATGGTTGTTTGATAGCCTGTCTGGGCGCCAATATCATAGCCCGCTGCGTATATGTGGCAGGTATCGAGGCAGATTCCCATGCGCTGGGGTTGCTCTATATAGGATAATAGTTGCGCCAGTTGTTCAAATTTATAGCCTAGTTGTGTCCCCTGCCCGGCGGTGGTTTCAATTAATAACTCCAGCTTAAAATCCCGGCTGCGCCCTAACAGTTCATTAAGCGCCTGGGCAATTCTTTGCAATCCATTATCCTCTCCCGCATGCATGTGTGAGCCGGGGTGAAACACCAGATATGGAATACCTAACCGTTCTGCCCGCTGCATCTCTTCCCGGAAGGCGGATATCGACTTTTGGTACAGTTCCGGTTGCGGAGAGGCCAGGTTTATGAGATATATATCATGAGCGATTACCGGAGTAATTCCTGAGGCGGCCTGCGCCTGCTTGAAATCTGTGATTTGCTTATCTGTAAGTGGTTTGGCTTGCCATTGGTTTGAGTTGCGGGTGAAAATCTGAATAGCGTCACACCCGGCTTGCTGGCCTCTTTCAAAGGCCAAATGTGCCCCCTTGGCAATGGATATATGCGCTCCCAGCCTAAGATTTCCCAAGTGTCCTCCTGTGTATTACTATATATACTATGTAAGTTGTATAAAGGCAAGTATTTTTAAGATATTTAACGGCCATAATCATTCAGGTTGCAAAGCCGCTTTAAAAGCTGGATAATAAAATTGATGTTACACCGCTTTGCTTGTATAGGGGGATTATAGTGAGAAAGGCACTTATATTGGCCCTGGTAGTTTTGGGACTTAATTCCATCCTGGGCCAGATTATTGTTATCCGCGAATTGATGGTGGTGTTCTATGGCAATGAATTGTCAGCCGGTATTATCCTGGCGGCCTGGCTGTTTTGGACGGCTATAGGCAGCGGTGTTCTGTCCAAAGGGGTAGACAACTGGGGCGAACCCCACGGGGGCAAACCCCAGCAGGGCTTGATTGCGTGCCACATTATGGCAGCTCTGGCATTACCGGGTATGATCTGGGGCATTCGGAGCATTCGAAAAATTTCAGGGTTATTTCCAGGAGAAATTATCGGCCTTGGGGCTATGCTCTATAGCTCGTTATTGATCCTGGCTCCCTTGGGTTTAAGCCTCGGGCTAATGTTTAGCCTGGGATGCAGGCTCTATGCGAAAGCTACCGGCGAAGAAGCTGCCTCCATCGGGCGGATTTATTTGTATGAGGCAATCGGAGCCAGCCTGGGGGGCGTTTTATTTACCTACTGCTTAGTGTTTTGGGCTACTCACCTGCAAATTGCGCTAGGCCTTGCCGTGCTTAATATTTTGTGCGCCATATTTATCCTGGCCAAAAGCGCCCCAACTTCTAAAAGCATTATACTGATATTGTCCGCTCTGGCGTTGTCCCTGCTTTTCAGCCTCGTATCCGGCAGGGCTGCCCTTGGGGATAAATACTTACGGCAGCTTAGCTGGCCGGGGGTCAGCGTGCTAGCCTCTGAGGATTCCATCTATGGTAATTTGACCGCCACAACCGATAAGGGACAGCAGAGTCTGTTCGCCAACGGCCTATTGATGTTTAGTTATCCTGACCGTTTATCAGCCGAGGAGGCGGTGCATTTTCCCCTGTTGGAGCATCCTCATCCGCAAAAGGTATTATTGATTGGGGGGGGAATAGGTGGCGCTCTGGCTGAGGTGCTCAAGCATCCTTCGATAGCAAAAGTGGATTATGTGGAATTGGACCCTTCAATCATCAGCATGGGGAAACAAATATTGCCTGCCGCTGCCTGGGCAGCATTAAGTGATCCGCGGGTGAAAATAGCCCACATTGATGGCCGGCGCTGGGTTAGCCAGACAAACGAAATCTATGATCTGATTTTAGTTAATCTGCCGGAGCCGTCTACTGCCCAGTTGAACCGCTTTTATACGCTTGAATTCTTTCTGGCCGCTCACCGTATATTATCCCCACAGGGCATCATCTGCACCAGTTTTGCCTCTTCTGAGAATTATATCAGCCCTGAGCTGGCCCAGTTTTTAGCCTCTATTTATTACACGATGGAACGGGTATTTGCCGAGGTAATCGCTTTGCCGGGGGGCACCAATTTTATCATGGGGTGCAGGCAGTCTGGGATATTGACTGCTGATGCGGCCGCACTGGTTTCACGGCTTTCGGAGCGCCAACTGGATACCCAATATGTACGCGAATATTATATCCCCTATCGGCTGTCAGGCGAACGGGTGGAATATCTGAAGCGAGTGTTGTCTAAACAGACAGATGTTAAAATAAATACCGATTTTTCTCCTGTTTCTTATTATTATAATATGTTGCTGTGGGTTAATAATTTTTCTCCGCGCTTTAGGGGATTGTTTGCTTGGTTTAGCCGCTTAAGACTAATACACTGGCTGGGGTTAATGCTGCTTTCAGGACTGGCCTTCATGGGCCCCAAGCTTTTCAGGGGACGGGCGGAATTAGGCCGTCAGGCGGTATTATTCTCGGTAATGAGTACCGGCTTTGCCGAGATCACCTTTGAGATAGTAGTAATTTTGGCCTTCCAGATTATGTTTGGTTATGTGTATTATAAACTGGGTATTATACTGGCAGGCTTTATGATTGGTTTGGTATTGGGGAGTTATTTTTCCACCCGCTGGCTTGAGCGTTTTTCAGACCCCTATCGGGCATTTACTATAGTTCAAGCGCTGGTGGTGCTTTATCCTTTGCTCCTGATTGGTATATTCTGGGCTGGCAGCCGCTTACTTATTTCCGGTCGATATAACCTATGGTTAGAGCAGTTGTTTCCCCTGCTTACCATAATCGCCGGCGCAGTAGGCGGTTTTCAATTCCCGCTGGCCAATAAGCTATACCTTGGTTCCGGCCGGGGGGTTGGCCGTAGCGCAGGGGTTACCTACGGCATGGACCTGACCGGATCGTGCCTGGGGGCGGCTATTTCCAGCGCTTTGCTTTTGCCCGTATTGGGAGTGTTTTATACCTGTATCGCTGTGTGCCTGCTTAATATGCTGGCGCTGATATTCTTATTTGCGGGGAAAGGGACAAAGTCCCCATAAACAAGGGGATCAAGGATTATTTCTTTTGAATAGACACAGGAAGACACCGCAAAAAAACAAGTTTTTCTCCCGAAAAATTCGGGTATTGTTATGGGCGAATCACCATTTAGTTGAAAAGTATAAATTTATCAGCTTCCTGTTCCCGCCGCCTTGGGCAAACAAAGCTTTATTGGACGTTGGCTCATGCACCTTATCTCACAAGAGGTCTGGCGAATCTAGTCTGAGTTTATGAATAGATCAGGTT
>JAJRUU010000028.1 GCA_024277605.1 bacterium | reverse complement strand
TCAGCATCTTCAGGGTTGGTATGAATGCTCTAAAATACCTGGGAGATACAATACTAAAAACAGTCTGGCTCCCCTTACTGGAACCTTTAACCTAAAACTGTCCACGACTCAGTGTTGAATTGATATGAAAGTTATGGTAAAGTATACACAGTATGAAACATTCAGCAGAAAATTCGGCGCAAACCGGCCACAGGCTGGATTCTTGCCGGGGACACCTCAAGCTGACCTCGCCCCCTGCCGTCCTGCGGACGGAAGCGGGGGCTACTTGTGAGGTAAGACGGATTTTATAATTTCCTATACCTGTACAAAAGGGAATAAAACTTAGAGGTATTTTCAGATGAAAAATGTATCATTATCAGGTGTTTTGGAACTAAGTGTAGAGGAACGCATTCTATTCGTAGAGGAAATTTGGGACAGTATTGCAGCCGTTCCCGAATCTGTTCCCTTAACTGAAGCACAGAGGAAAGAATTGGATAGACGTCTTGAGGCTTATCATAAAAACCCTGAAGCAGGTCTATTGTGGAATGAGGTTAAGGCAAGAATAAAGTCTGCTTTATGAGTTATAAAATTATAGTTCGCCCTGAGGCTGAAGCCGATTTGTTAGCTACATATTGGTGGTATGAAGAGCGTAGCGAAGGGTTGGGAAGAGAATTTCTGCGTAGTGTTGAAGCCTCCCTGTACTCCATTCAACGCAATCCGAAAACATATCAAAAAATTCATAAAAATATTCGTAGGGTTCTTATTCATTGATTCCCGTACGGAATTTTTTATGCAGTTGATGTAGAGCATATTGTTGTCCTTGCTGTTTTACACGCCAGGCGTGGTCCACAACAGTGGCAAAAACGCACTTAAAGAGCATTGATTTAGCAGTAAAATAATACGCTGGTTGGGGTATCTTCTGGAAATAGTCATGTCTAACCATTCATTGGAGTGTAGAAGCCGTTTAATTCAAGCGTTAGGCGTGTATAGCAAAGAAACTACTTGACAGCACGTACGTGATAACGTACCATTTGATTAGAGGGTGGTAATTATGAAAACACTTAGCGTAAGTCAAGCCAGAGCGAAGTTATACGGCCTGTTGGATGAGGCGGCTAAAACCCATAGCCCCATCCACATAACCGGCAAAAGATCAGGGGCGGTTCTAATTGCAGAAGAAGATTGGCGCGCTATACAAGAGACCCTGTATCTTTTATCCGTCCCAGGTATGAGGGAGTCCATCCGAGAGGGGCTGGAGACGCCGGTTGAACAATGTAGCTCAGAGTTAGAGTGGTGAGCTGGGCTTTAGTCTTTACTAAGCATGCTCAAAAAGATGCCAAGAAACTGGCCGCAGCTGGTTTGCGTTCTAAGGCGGAAGAGCT
Source organism: bacterium (assembly GCA_024277605.1). GTDB lineage: Bacteria > SZUA-182 > SZUA-182 > SZUA-191 > JAJRXT01 > JAJRUS01. Next base: position 1,439 of record JAJRUU010000028.1, on the reverse strand, counting down.
TTTAGCTCTATTAGCTGAAAATCCTTACCAAAGCCCTCCACCATTTGAAAAATTAGTTGGCGACCTTAGCGGCGCCCACTCCCGTCGTATCAATATTAAACACCGGCTTGTTTATCAAGTTTCTGATGAGATCAAAACCGTAAAGGTAATTCGCATGTGGTCGCATTATGAATAACCACCTGCGGTGGGGCAATTAAGTATGCTGTCCCCGGAATTTCGCGTAATTTCGTGGTTATTACAATATATTGTGTTAGTTGATATTGCCATTTTTACAAAAACGTCATAGAAAGCCCTTGAGATTCCCACGTCTTGATCAACCATAACGTATTCCTAACGTAGGGAAGAACACCAATTGATATTACATAAAAGCATTTCATTGAGTGGTGAAGAAATCGAAGAAGGATTAATGGCTACTCGTTCCGTGTTAGATCTACAATGGTTAGAACGTCAGCACCGTTTAAGACCAAGTGATTTCTTGCTTTTACATTTAGCCCCCGTTACATCCCCAAAGTTTAATATCAGTGTTATTCGGCAGGGATTTCCAACAAAAGAAATGCACCCTATTGCAGAGGCAGTTCTTGTAGGACAAGAGATTGTTAAGCAATATAAAAAAGATGGCCGATTGTGTGGTAGTAATCTTGTGTATCTCCTTATGTCTATTAGAGATATTGTGGCAGAAAAAGATAACCTGCAAAATCTTGAAGAGCGACTTATTCGCCTTCAGAGTAGTGACTGGAAATCTACTCTTTATGAATTATTAATAGCTGTAGCTTATTTTAAAGTGGGAACAAAAGTTCAGGTTATACCAGAAGAAGTGTCTCCTACTCCCGATATTGAGCTTTCTCTTGATACAGTAACCTATGTAGAATGTAAGGCGAAGCTTCAATATGAAGCGGAGATTTTAAAGTTTATATCGAAATGGAGACGTGAAACACTTGGGGATATTGCAGCCTTTCTTAAAAATGTAAATGCTGGGTTCCTTGTCAAAATCCAGGTTAAAAACAAAAACGTTATTTCAAAGATTCCAAAGGTCATTGAACAAATGGTTACTAATGGGGAAACTGAACGTATTATTTCTGAAGGGCAAATATCTATTGTTCCATTTGCATCAAATGAGACTATACCCCCTCGCCAAATGTCTTTCTATTCAGAAGATTTTTGGGATTGGGCTGTTGGCTTTAATGAATGGAAAGATTGGCATTATATTCTTCCAGGGGGTAATGTCCAATTTACAAACCGTTCAAATGCTGTTGTTAAAAAATTGAAGAGGCCGATTCTAATATGTATCCGTGCAGAATATTTAAGGGATAATACCACTACTGTCCGGTAAAAAAATTTTAATGGTACAAAAACATTAGGTATATCAGGATGATTGACCCCAAAAAAGACTTTTTCGATTTCAATTTGCTCTGGGATTTATGCCATGATCTATCCACCTT
>JAJRUU010000234.1 GCA_024277605.1 bacterium | reverse complement strand
ATATCTAATAGAGCATAAGCTGGATATTACCAATATCACCGAGCCTAAGATAGTTTTTGAGGGAACCGCCATCGAAGCGGTAGCCGGTTTCCCCAAAAATGTAAATGTAGCCGCTACCTTGAGCCTGGCTGGTTTAGGCCCGCATAAAACAAAAGTGAGGATCATCGCTGATCCCCACATATTAACCAATACCCATGAAATCGAGGCCACCGGGGACTTCGGTTGTATTATGACCCGTACCGAAAACCTGCCCTCACCTGACAACCCCAAAACCAGCTACCTGGCAGCCCTCTCGGCGCTAGCCACCTTAAACCGAATCATCAATCCCATCCAACTGGGGAGTTAATACCCCCTTTACTTATAACCCGGCCTGTTCAATAATCCGGGGGACTTTAGCCTCTAAGCCAATAGCCATAATATGCACCCCATCGCAAACCTTGCTCTCATGTATACTTCTGATTTGGCGGGCGGCAATGGCTATACCGGCATCCAGTTGATTTTTGGCCGCCAGTTTTTTATCATCACCGGCCCTGTCTTTGGCCTCCTTCAATTCAGCAATCAGACTATCCGGTACATTTATACCGGGCACAAATTTGTTGAGATAATTAGCCATACCGGCTGAGCGCAACAGCAGAATACCGGCTAAAATCTTTACCTCAAACTGCCGGGCGAATTTCATGAATTGGGCGAAGTTATCCAAATCGTATATGGCCTGCGTCTGAAAAAACCTGGCTCCCGCCTCACTCTTTTTCTCAAATTTTATAAGCTGCGGCTCTATAGGGTCAGCTTCCGGGGTAACCACCGCCCCGGAATAGAATTCGGTTTTACCCTGTAGCTCAGTTCCATCGGGCAGCTCGTCTCTGCCGGATTTAGTGGCGCAATCACGACCGCAATTTAAACGCTCGATAATTTGCAGCAACTGCACAGACTCAACATCGAACACCGGCTTAGCCTGGGGATGATCCCCCACCAGCACATGATCGCCGGTCAGCGCCAACACATTGCGGATGCCCAACACATGGGCGGACAGTAAATCTGATTGCAGCGCCAGGCGGTTACGATCGCGGCAGGTAAGCTGAAAGACTGGTTCCAGCCCCTGGTCAAGCAGTAAGTGGCACCCCGCCAGCGAGCCCAAGCGCATCACCGAACTTTGATTATCGGTAACATTAACCGCATGCACCTTCCCCTTTAACCCTTCAGCATGATGCAACATCTGGCTGACATCGGTACCCTTAGGCGGCCCAGCTTCGGCCGTAATGACAAACTCTCCTGCATCCAAAGCCTGTTTTAGTTTACTCATTTGCCACCCCCTTTAGTCACTGACCCTTGGGTCCCCGGCCCTTGGGTCCCCGGCCCTTGGGTCCCCGACCCCTTACGCTCAATTACTCTCATGCGCGGCTTCTCCGCCGAACAATAATCCTTAGGCGATTGCAACTTACGCAATTTATCCAACTGACCTAAGGCCTTTAGGCGATTATAAATCTTCACCCAGGCACACTCACGCTCACTATCCAGCTCGCACATACCCTTATCCACCCCACCACAGGGCCCGTTCAGCAAGCCCTTGGGACAGTTGGTTATCGGGCAGATGCCGCCGGTTTCATTTACAATACAACTACCGCACAAAGAGCAATGCTCAGAAAAATGGCCAAAGCGCTGCACATTACCCAGAAACAGGCTGTCATTGGCGGTATAGACCGGCTTATCCAACACCTCGGAAAAAGTCTGTATCCCGGCGCCGCAGGCCATGACCAACAGCGCCTGCGCATCTGCCACCTCGGCCTTATGCTGGCGCAACTCGCGCTTCATATTTAAAATATGGCAGGCCGATTCACCGATCATCGAGCCGGTCACCTTTTTACCCTCGGCCTCCAGGCGTTGCTTCATCTCAACAATTTGATCTTCACCCCCGGTTTGACACACGGTAGCACAGTCACCGCAGCCCACCAGAAACACCCGCTCAACACCTTCCAGGCAGGCCAATATTTCTTTAAATGGTTTTTGTTTTGAGATAATCATTATTCTCTCCCATCATTAACTTCCATTTTACACGCAACGAAACATTTACCTATCACATAATTTCCGGCGTACGGAGGCATTGCACCAGGGTCAATGACCCTTTTTCTTGGCTACGTGAATCGCCATGCCATGCACATCCTCGGCAGCCTCGAATACGGCCTCAGCCAGGGTGGGATGCGCATGTATAGTTTGCGCTACGTCTTTTGCGGTAAGCCCCTTATTTATAGCCAAGGCCACCTCGGCAATCAAATCGGTAGCGTGCGGCCCCATAATCTGGGCCCCCAACAGCTTATCGCTGGCGGCATCGGCTACCAGCCGGATGGTACCTTCGGCCTCCCCCATGGCCAGGGCTTTACCCAGCGCCATAAAGGAGAAATTGCCTAGATTTACCTCATATCCGTTCTCTTTAGCTTTATCTGCGGTCAAACCGACGCTGGCAAGCTCAGGGTGCGTAAATATAGCCCCAGGTACTACCCTATAATCCATGACCTCGTGAGTCCCCATTATATTCCCGGCAGCCACCATTCCCTGACGGGCGGCCACGTGCGCCAGCATAAGCTTACCCACTACATCGCCAATGGCGTAAATATTTTCGATATTGGTCTGCATACGCTCATTGACCAGGATCTCGCCTCGTGCGCCCTGCTTTATGCCGACTTTTTTCAGCCCCAGGCCTTGGGTATTTAGGGCGCGCCCGATGGATACCATGGCTTGTTGCGCCGAAATCTCCTCACCCGATTCCAGTACTGCGGTTACCTGCTCCGCCGTTTTTTTAATCTGGGTAATTTTGGCGTTAGTATGGATGGTGATACCTCGTTTTCTGAGTACCCCTCGCATCCGCTGGGAAATCTGCCGGTCTTCAGTATTTAATATACGATCCAGGGCCTCGATGATGGTAATTTTTACTCCCATTTCAGAGAAGATACAGGCAAACTCACACCCGATCACCCCGCCACCCACGATAATCAAACTCTCCGGTAATTCGGCTAAATCGAGCGCCTCATTACTGGTAATCACCTGTTTGCCGTCTATATCAAAGGCCGGGATATATGCCGGCCGTGAACCGGTGGCCAGGATTATATGCGATGCCGTAAGTTCATTATCCCCACCATTAGAGGTTTCAACCTCGATCGTATTTTTATCAAATAGAGTTGCCTTGCCGTTAATTAAATCAATGGCATAGCTCTTAAACAGGAACTCTACGCCAGTGACCAGCTTATCCACCACCCGATCCTTGCGCTCCAGCATCTGCTTCCAGCTGGTAGTAACTTCGCCCACTTTAATCCCAAACTCCTCCGCCCGCTTAATCTGCGCTAACACGCCGGTACACGAAAGCAGCGCCTTGGTGGGGATACAGCCGCGATTTAGGCAGGTACCGCCAACCTTATCCATCTCCACCACGCATACACCGGCCCCAGCTTGAGCCGCCCGGATGGCCGCCGTATAGCCCCCCGGCCCACCGCCGATAACCGCCACATCATATCTCGCCATAGTTCCCCTCGCTTATTTTTCTAATTAATCATCAATAGCCCATAATAAGACCCGACTTGTCGGGTTAATCTACTATATTATTGTATAACTTAGCCGATTTCACCGTATTAGACAGCAGCATAGCAATAGTCATCGGTCCCACCCCGCCGGGTACCGGGGTTATAGCTGAGGCAATTTCGGCCACCGCAGCATAATCCACATCGCCGCATAACTTACCATCCGGCAAGCGGTTGACCCCCACATCGATCACCACCGCACCCGGCTTAACCATATCGGCGGTGACGAATTTGGGCCGCCCGATAGCGGCTATCAGCACATCCGCCTTCAGCGTCTGCTCGGATAACGGTTTTGTACGGGAATGACATATTGTCACCGTGGCATGTTCCTGCAATAGCAACAAAGCCACCGGTTTACCCACAATATTACTGCGACCGATAATAACCGCCTGCTTACCCACCAGATCCATGCCCGATTCTTTTAACAAGACCATAATCCCCTGCGGGGTGCAGGGCACAAACTTGGCCGCCCCCACCATCAGTTGCCCCACATTATAGGGGTGAAAACCATCCACATCCTTATCGGTCGAAATTGCCTCCAGCACTTTTGTCTCATCTATATGCTCAGGTAGCGGCAACTGCACTAAAATACCGTGGATTTTATCATCATTATTTAACTGCTCGATCAAGCTCAAAAGTTTATCCTGGGCTACATCGGCGGGTAGTATGTGTTTTTCCGAATAAATCCCCACCAGCTCGCAGCCTTTTTCCTTATTGCGCACATACACCTGAGATGCCGGATTTTCACCCACCAGGATAACCGCCAGCCCCGGGATAATATCGTATTTCGTCTTAAGCAGCTCCACTTCCAGGGCTAACTCCTGCTTGATTCTCGCAGATACCTCTTTGCCGCTAATAACCTTAGCGCTCATAATACCTCCTCATTTTCGTTGTAAAATATGAAATCAAATGCTGTTTTAGAGATAGACTGTTAATTTACCACAACCCATATAAAAAATACAAAATTTTTTCTTTTTACTAAGAATTTAACCACAGAGGGCACGGAGGCTGGCCAGCCCGCTACACAGAGGAAAAAGCACAAAAACAGACTGTGCCTGCCCTGTTAGCCTCTGTGTATTCCGAGGTTAATTCCTTTAATTTATCTACAGTCTCTTTGGTCTATAAACAATAAAATGTCACTACTGTCCGGTTAATAATCGAATAAATTCAACTGGATACAACCAGATGTTTCAGTTTTTTGGTAATCACATTGCGTAAGTAGCTGATAAATATGAGGTCTCTCGAATAAAGAGATGCTCAAAATTTGCAAAATTGT
>JAJRUU010000027.1 GCA_024277605.1 bacterium | reverse complement strand
CAATTTTGCAAATTTTGAGCATCTCTTTATTCGAGAGACCTCATATTTATCAGCTACTTACGCAATGTGATTACCAAAAAGCTGAAACATCTGGTTGTATCCAGTTGAATTTATTCGATTATTAACCGGACAGTAGTGATATAAAATACGAGCCGCTATTTTTGTTTGAAGCTCTATCCCTAAAAGCAGGTCTTGCTGAACAAATTTTTCAAAGTCTTGCTTTATTAAAAGGAGCACCTCTGTTTCATTAACTGCCGTGGCCCGGGCAGAATGCTCCTTCCCATCCAGAAATGACAGCAGTCCGAAATAATTGCCATCAGTCAGCTTAGAAACCTTTTCAAAACCATAATCAGAATTCTTTAGCGGTATTGATATCTCCACCAATCCCTTTTTAATCAGGTACAGTATTCCACCTGCTTCGCCCCAGTTAAAAATTAACTGCCCTGGTCTATATTTTCTAACTTTTACTAAACCAGCAAGTTTTCTAAGTTCTACTTCAGAAAGCTCTTGAAACAATGAATATTCTTTTAGTGATTGTAAGATTTCCATTATACATCCCTCCCCGTACTTAGAAAGAGAGATGTTTTGGGGAGATTATTCCTACACGCTGAGGCTTAAATTTCTTAGCAGGCTAAATATAAACTTAAATATCAATGTCTTATTTACCATTCCGGGCCCCGATCTATTCATAAATTCAGACTGGGTTTGCAAGACATCCCTTGTGAGATAAGCTTTATAAGCCAACGTTCTGAAGAAACAGGCTGTGCCTGCCCGAATTTTTCGGGTGTAAAACTCATTCTTATTATTTCTGTTTTTTGGCTATTAATTCATCTTTAATCCCATTATAAATCTCCCTGGCTAGAATTTTAACTGACCGATAGATCTCAAAAGATATAGCGCCCAACTCAGGGAATCGGAAATCCGGCACCTTAACGGATTCAAGCTCATCTCCACAGAGCTTGATTTGACTTAAATCCCAACCGTCTACTCCCAATTCATAAGCCGCCTTAAGGATAGGCACCTCGTAATACGACAAACACAGGGGTTCAGCAATAACCCGATCTACCGCAACCGCATTTTCACCGCCATAAAGCAGCCCCACCCCTTTTGGCTCTCCACCACGCGGGCCGGTCCTTTCCATGGCCACAATTCAATCTACTAAGGTAAAAGCAGGTTGGGTAATTTGATAAATCTTGATTAACATGCGGGCAAAAGCAGCCAGGTCTCCATTTGAGATAAAATGATTATGAACGCGGCGCATAAGATTGACCGCACCGAACATATTCTTAACTCCCATAGTCAGCAGCAGTTGACTATGGGCTTTCAGCTTGGCTACATTTAAGATTACATCGAACTCAGCTATAGCGTGCGCAATATGAAGTGCCCCATATTTTTCATCTGTGCGCATATAATGCTTCACGTTCTTACTAAAGCGAATAATTTCAACACCATATTTTTGACAAACATCTCTAATGCCAGACGCCCGGGCCACCCTATATACCGAACCGATAGTAGGATTATCTCCCAAAAAGGCGATACCACCTGCTTGTTGGATTAATTTAATGACTGCCTCTACTACAACCGGATGGGTACAGGTCAATTTGTTTGCAGGTTCAGGCGCCAGAAGGTTAGGTTTGATTAACACCCGTTGTCCAGGTTTTACAAAGTGTTCAATCCCTCCAAAGTGGGCAAAAATAGCCTCAACGCTTTGCCCTACCATCTCCAGATTATATTCGCTACATTTTAATACAGCTACTTTGGGTTGCATAAAAAACCTTCAGGGTAAAAGCGTTTATTACAAAAACCTACCAAAAAAGCCAAGCAAAAAAACGATAGCATAGCTTAACCAAAGTCACAAAACAAAAAGGAAAATTTGTGCTATTATAAGCATAGTAGTTGTATACTATATCCAAATGTCATGATCTATGAAGATGAGGCCTGTAAAATGAAGTTCTTTTTAACGGTAGTGGGAATGTTATTAATTGTGGAGGGGGTGCCCTATTTCTTATCCCCTGAAAACATGAAGCGCTTCCTGGCTCAAATCCATGAAATACCCAACGATAAACTGCGTTTCATGGGCCTTGCCGCCATGCTGCTGGGCGCATTCATCGTTTACCTGGGGGCAAGATGAGCTGTGTCGCCATTATTGCGGCGGCGGGGTTGGGTTTAAGGCTTAAGCGCAATATACCCAAACCTTATCTGCTATTAGAAGACAAACCCATACTGGCCCATACCCTGCGAGCCTTTGAAGATTGTTCGGATATCGCCATGGTGTATATTGTCGTGGCTGAGAATAAAATCGACTATTGCAAGCAGCATATAGTTGATGAATATCAATTCCAGAAGGTCGCTCAAATAATTCCCGGCGGTGAAAAACGACAGGACTCAGTATATAATGGACTGCATAAAATAGCTGCCGATACCGATATAGTCGTAGTGCATGACGGCGCCCGTCCACTAGTCACCCCGCAATTAATCAGCCAATGTATCCGCGAAGCACAAGCCTGCGGGGCAGCTATTGCCGCCCTGCCGATTAACGATACCATAAAACAAGCAGATGATAACGGACAGATTAAAAAAACCATACCGCGTGATGGTTTATGGGCGGCGCAAACCCCTCAGGCGTTTAAGTATTCACTATTAAAGCAAGCCTTTGACGAGGCGTATCAGTCCAACTTCTGCGGCACTGATGAGGCCAGTTTGCTTGAGCGCATGGGGCATAAAATAAAAATAATCAAGGGCAGCAATTATAATATCAAGGTCACCACTCCCGATGATCTGGTTTTAGTCGAAGCTATGTTAAAAAACATGAAACATATGCGGCGATAAATTTAATACATGAAAATTAGTGTGATCATCCCCTGCTTAAATGAGAAAGCTAATTTAAACAGGCTATTGCCTGATTTGAAGCTTTATGATTTCTGGGAAATTGTGGTGGTGGATGGGGGAAGTTCCGACCGCAGCAAAGAGATAGCCCTGGAACATACCCCCAACGTGATTGATTCACCAGTCGGCAGGGGGATTCAGTTAAACATAGGGGCCAAAAATACAAGCGGTGAAGCGTTACTTTTTCTGCATGCGGATTCTATTATAAAAAGCGATATTGTCCAAAGTATAGAGCGCTGTCTCAATGTTCCCGAAAACGTTGGCGGAGCATTTAAGCTCAAGATAGATTCCGACAGACTGGGTTTAAAACTAATTTCAAGCTGCGCCAATTTAAGAACCAAGCTCTTTTCTTTGCCTTACGGCGACCAGGGAATCTTCGTCAGACGTGAGGTATTTGACAAATTAGGCGGCTTTAAGAATATCCCCATTATGGAGGATGTAGATTTTGTTAAGCGAGTAAGTGAGGCGGGCAATTTCGTCATCCTGGATGATTACATTTACACATCCCCCAGGAGATGGCAGCAAGAAGGAGTTGTACGTTGTACTTTACGCAATTGGATAATTTTGTTGCTCTACGGTATTGGAATACCGGCGGTGCACTTAAAAACATGGTACAAAGATCGACGCTAATTTAGGGAGAGTTTCCATGCTGAATGTTGCTGAAAGCAGAATCGAGCAGCAGATACGACTAAAAAGAACAGCCTTACGAACACTTCAAATAAATGTAGGCAAACTCTGCCAACAGCGCTGTACTCACTGTCATGTGGATGCCGGCCCGGCTCGAGGAGAGATTATGTCTCAAGAGGTAATCGATAAAATTGTTTCGTTTTTGGAAATTAATCCCATCGATACAATTGATATTACCGGCGGCGCCCCGGAGCTAAATCCCCACTTTAAATATTTACTAAAAACCGTAAGCCGCTTTACTGATCATATACTCCTGCGGACTAACCTTACCGTCATGTTCGAAGCCGACAATGACTACCTGCCCGAAATTTATAAAGAGTACCAGCTGGAGCTTATCGGCTCCCTCCCCTGCTATTTATCCCAGAATGTGGACAAGCAACGCGGCAATGGCGTATTTGATAAAAGCATTCGCGCACTTAAGGTTTTAAATGAAATCGGCTACGGACAGGATGGCAGCGGCCTTATTCTGAATCTGGTATATAACCCACTCGGCCCGTACTTACCGCCGCCACAGGATAAGTTGGAGTCAGATTATAAACGGGAGCTGTCCAACCGCTACGGTATACACTTTAACCGCCTGTATAGCCTGGCCAACATCCCCATAAATCGATTCAAGAGTTATCTACAGGCCGAAGGCCAATACGATGCCTATATGAAACTACTGAAAGCAAATTATAATCCGGAAACGGTTAATAGATTGATGTGTTTAGAGCAAATCAGCGTAGATTGGACCGTCAAGCTTTATGACTGCGATTTTAATCAAATGCTTAATATGTGCCTCTCAAACGGCAAACCCACCTATATCGACCAAGTATCAGCCCAACAACTCATCGGACTTAATATTCAAGTCGGCCCGCATTGTTACGGCTGCCTCGCCGGTTCAGGCAGCAGCTGCACCGGCAGTCTACTCTAGCAGTTGACGGAGGCGCAGGCCGATATCGGGTGAGCGCATGAGTTCTTCGCCGATCAGTACTGCTGATACCCCGGCATTTTTCAGGCGCACAATATCCTCACCTGAGTGTATCCCGCTTTCGCTGACCACTAATTTACCTTGAGGTATATCGGGAAGCATGGACAGGGTGAGATTTAGATCGGTTTTAAATGTTTTTAAGTTGCGGTTATTGATCCCCACAAGGGGTGGATCGAGCTGTAATACCCGGTCAAGTTCACCGGCAGTATGCACCTCGATTAAAGTACACAGCCCAAGTTCAAGCGCAGCAAAATATAAATCCTGCATCTGCCCGAGAGACAGAATAGCGGCAATCAAAAGTATGGCATCTGCTCCATGTGCCCGGGCTTCATATACTTGATAATCATCGAAAATAAAATCCTTACGCAATAGCGGCAGACTAACAATCCGGCGCACCTGAGATAAGTAATCCAGCGAGCCTTTAAAGAAGTGCTGTTCGGTGAGTACCGAAATAGCAGCCGCTCCATTTTCCTGGTATATTCTGGCGATAGCAAAAGGATCGAAATCCTCACGTATAACCCCGCTCGAGGGTGAGGCCTTCTTTATCTCGGCGATAATGCTTATTCCCTTAGCGCAACCTCCACCAGCCGGGCACAGCGCATAGGCGAAATCGCGGGTGGGGGGTAATTCAGATATGCCAGCCTTCAAATCGGCAAGCTTAATCCGGCGTTTGGTTTCGGCTAACTCATCTTTTTTATAGTCAACAATCTGCCGCAAAATCACGCCGTTCCCCCAACTACAATTTGAGGTAACAGTAAAGTAGGCTGGGCATCCGAGCAGGGGCAGCCTTGAGCATCTTTTCCGCAAGTGCCGATGGTAAAGCCCAGGTCATTACCCACCGCTTCCACCTGATTTAACACCTGCGGCCCGTTACCCGATAAAGTAGCTCCCCGCACCGGAAGAGTAATCTCTCCATTTTCGATTATATAGCCCTCGTTCACCTCAAACACGAAATCGCCATTTACCGTATTCACCTGCCCGCCGCCTAAGGCGGTAACCAACAGACCATTATGTACCGAGCGTATAATCGCCTGCGGATCGTCCGCCCCCGGTGCAATCAGGGTATTACTCATACGCGGTATGGGGTGGTGCTGATAACTCTCCCGGCGCCCGTTACCGGAGGAGCGCACGCCATCCTTCATGGCGCTCAGGCGATCATACATATAGCCCTTTAAAACACCCTGCTCCACCAGCACATTCCGCTGTGAGGGCACACCCTCATCGTCAAAATTATACGACCCCCGCTTATTAGGCAGCGTAGCATCATCGATTACCGTGATGGAGGATGCGGCCACCTGCTCACCGATGCGATCCGAATATACCGACATTTTACCCTGCGCCAGATCAGCTTCAAGCCCATGCCCGATGGCCTCATGCACCATAGTACCCCCAGCCTTACCCGAAAGCACCACCGTCATGCTGCCTGCCGGAGCTGGCCTGGCATCCAGCATCAGCACCGCGCGCCTGGCGGCGGTCTTAGCTACCTCCTCAACCATTTGCAGGTCTATAGTAAACCCACGGCTGCCACCGGACACATCATAGCCGGTTTGGATGATATTACCACCGGCGGCCACCACCTGCACAATAAACACCGTGCTAAAACGCTCATCAGAACAGCTCACCCCATCGGAATTAGCGATATTCAACCGCTGCACCAGATCACCGTATATCACCTTCACCTGCCGGATGCGCTTATCTATCTTACGGGCTAATTGATTAGCGTGCTCAACCAGCAATACCTTATCCTCAGTGGGCACTTCATTCGGTGGAGTAAGCCCGTCTTTGGGGGTGTAATCTTGTGGCGTACGCTGCGGCGGGATCAACATCTCAATGTTACGGGTACTCCCTACCGCCTGGCTGACAGTGGCGGCTAAATCAAGCAGCGCCGCATCTTCTAAGTTATTGGTATAGGCATATGCGGTTCGTAAATCATGAATAACCCGGATACCAGCACCGGATTCGTTACCGGCTAGCACCTGCTCCAGCTTATTATCCTCACAGCTAATACGGGTGGTATACCGCTGCTCGATGTAGAGCTCCCCGAATTCGCCACCTTTACTTAAAGCTTGCTTAAGCACCTTCGGGGATATTTCCAATAATTGCATATATTCTCCTGTAAATGACAAATGCTAAAGCTCAAATTTCAAATGAATGTCAAAGCTCAAATGACAAAAAATTTTAACATTTGGCATTTGGATTTTATTTGAACTTTGGATTTTGACATTTGGAATTGCTTCCTTTTATTTAGTTTATGGATTATTAAGTATTTAAGCCAGGTTGTCAAGGAATTGTTGAGCGGTGTTAGGAACAAGTAAACTGTCCGGAGTTGTAACACGTGAATTGTCCGGTTTATGGTTCTCCTTAAGAGGAGGAGCCATGAGACGAACAGAGTTGCTACAGGAGGTCAGGAAGATGCGTTTTGAGGAGATTTACGGGAT
>JAJRUU010000233.1 GCA_024277605.1 bacterium | reverse complement strand
CCTGGACTTATTATCAAAAAGAGTCTAAAGCCAACGTCCATGATAACTTTGCTTGCCTGAAAATTATTGTGTGGAAGCTGACAAAGTTAATATTATTAGGCAGATGTGGTTTTGCTGTTAATAATGCCCGAATTATTCGGGATAGCAAGGAGGTTTACATTAAAATTGTTTAGACTAGCTGATAGGTTAACGCAATTACCACCATATCTTTTTGCCAAATTGGATATAATGAAACAGGAAGCCAGAGCCAAGGGGGTGGATATTATCGACCTGGGGGTGGGGGATCCGGATATGCCGACGCCGAAACCCATTATTGACAGGTTATATAAGGCGGCCCAGGATGCGGAAAACCATCGTTATCCTTCATATGAAGGGATGCTGCAATTCAGGCAGGCAGCAGCCAATTGGTGTGAGAGACGCTTCGGGGTCAAGCTCGATCCGCAGTCTGAGGTGTTGAGCCTGATAGGCTCGAAAGAGGGTATCGCCCATATACCGCTGGCTTTTGTAAATCCGGGGGATGTAGTTTTGGCCCCTAATCCGGGCTATCCGGTGTATCATGCCTCTACCGTGCTGGCTGGGGGAGAAACGTATACCATGCCGCTCTTAAAAGAGAATAATTATTTGCCGGATTTCTCCGCCATAGATGAGCAGGTACTCAAGCGGGCCAAAATTATGTTTTTAAACTATCCCAACAACCCGACAGCGGCGGTGGCGGATGAACAATTTTTCCAATCCGCCATTTTATTAGCTCATAAATATAATATAATTATATGCCACGATGCGGCCTATTCGGAAATAGCCTATGATGGATATAAAGTTCCCAGTATCCTGCAATATGAAGGTGCCCGCGAGGTAGCCATTGAGTTTCATTCGCTGTCTAAAACCTTTAACATGACCGGTGGGCGCATCGGTTTTGCGGTGGGTAATAAAGAGGTGATCGGCGGCTTGGGCAAGGTAAAGACCAATATCGATTCCGGTATTTTTCAAGCTATTCAGTATGCCGGTATTGAGGCGATTGAAAATCAAGCGGCAGCGGTTGATGCGTCAATTGCAATTTATCAAGAGCGCCGGGATGTTCTGGTAGCCGGTTTACAAAAATTGGGTTTAAACGTCGAGAAACCCAAAGCGGCCTTTTATGTATGGTTTGAGGTGCCCGAAGGGTATGACTCTGCTGAATTTACAGCCAAGCTCCTTCAAGAAACCGGGATTATGACGACTCCCGGTGTAGGATTCGGCGAATATGGCGAAGGCTATGTGCGGATGACGCTGACGGTGAATGTAGATCGTCTGCGTGAGGCCATTGGGCGTTTGGAAACCGTATTAACCTGATCTATTCATAAACTCAGACTAGATTCGCCAGACCTCTTGTGAGATAAGGTGTATGAGCCAACGTCCTAAAAGAAACAGGCTGTGCCTGCCCGAATTTTTCGGGTTAAATGGTAAGGCAATCATATAATTTGCTATATAGGAACGAAGCTCATATTGTATATGTTGGTGTAGGTTCTAACCTGGGCGATTCCAGGCAGATATGTCAACAGGCCATAGCACTGCTTGGGAGCCATACCATGGAGGTACAGGCCTGTTCCTCTTTTTATCGAAGTACGCCGGTGGGGTACTCTCCGCAGCCCCACTTTCTAAATGCGGTAGTCAAACTCCACACTAATCTTCCCCCATTAAAATTATTAGCAAGGCTTAAAGCCGTTGAAAAACAGCTGGGAAAGGATATTAAAATAAGATGGGGCCCGCGCACTATTGACTTAGACATATTAATGTATGATAATTTGATTATCGATAAAGAAAGCTTGCAGGTACCGCATCCGAGGATGCATACTCGCAGCTTCGTTATGCTGCCGCTGGTAGAGCTTGCGCCGCAGCTGATTCATCCCGTATGGGAGATGAGCATGCGGGAATTATTGGAGCAGCTGGAGAATCCCACTGAATGTATAAAGGTTGAATCATGAAAGATAAAACAACTATTCCCAAGCTGCAAAAGAAGAAACAACTGGGTGAGAAGATCACCATGCTCACCGCCTATGATTACCCAACGGCACAAGTACTGGATCAGGCGGGTATCGACATCCTGCTGGTGGGGGATTCCCTGGGTATGGTAATCCTGGGATATGAAAATACGCTGCCGGTTACCATGGATGAAATGATTCACCACACAAAAGCCGTATGCCTGGGAAGGCAAAGAGCATTGGTAGTAGGTGATATGCCGTTTTTGTCTTTTCACCTGTCAGTGACCGAAACCGTGCGTAATGCAGGCCGTTTCATAAAAGAAGCGGGGGCGGAGGCGGTAAAGCTGGAGTGGATAGCCGATGCGGCAGAAAAAACCAAGGCGTTGGTAGATGCGGGTATTTCGGTGATGGGACATATAGGGCTCACCCCGCAGATGATCCACCAGATGGGTGGCTTTAATGTGCAGGGGAGGTCGGCGGATGAGGCACAGAGGTTGCTGGAGGAAGCCCGGCGCTTAGAAGAAGCGGGCGCTTTTTCTATAGTGTTGGAGGGTGTTCCGGCTGAAGTGGCCCGGGAGATTACTCAGAATATCGGCATACCCACTATCGGCATTGGCGCTGGCCCGGACTGTGATGGTCAGGTGCTGGTGACCCATGATCTTTTGGGGTTAAACCCCGGAAAACCACCCAAGTTTGTAAAGGAATACGCCCATCTGCGGCAGCAGATAACTGATGCCATCGACCACTTCAAACATGATGTGGAAGACGGCGGGTTTCCGTCGGAGGAATACTGGTATAAGTAGCGCCGGAGCATGTAAGGCAGAATACTTGCCGAGGAGGTGTTAAATGATCATAGCCAGAGAGCAGGTTTTGAACATGATCAAGAACCTGCCGGAACAGATTGATATTGAAGATCTGAGGAAACTTCTCAGTGGTTCAACTAGAATGGACAGAATGAAAATGTTTATTAGCTACGATAGCCACTCTGACAGTGAATTGGCAAAAAAATTAGAAGAATGGCTTCGTAAAACATTTGATCTCGAAGTATTTCTCAGTGAAAGAAGCTTAACACCTGGAGATTTATGGAGAGAGAAAATTATTGATGCTGCTAAAGAAAACAACATTATTCTCTTATTATTAGGACCTGATTCGACTACGCCTTGGATACCTTTCGAAGCAGGTTTAGCTATCGGTGCTAGTAAAAATTATAATAGCTGTAAAATAGTGCCCATTGTTTTTGGAGGTGTACGGATAAAAGAAGTGTCTAGGAGTCTGTCGGACTTTAGCAGCAGAATATGGTATAATGGTCGGAAATAAATCTTTGCCATGAAGGGGCCAAAAGATGAGTGTTAAATTTATACTGACCGACCGGGAGACGCCTTATTTGTTACCGCCGTCACTT
>JAJRUU010000232.1 GCA_024277605.1 bacterium | reverse complement strand
GCTGAGGTCCTAGACGGAGCGGGTGGTGTCGGGGAAGATGTTTCCGATGCCTCGTTTGAAATAGATAATATCCTTAATACCAATCCGGTAGTAATGGTGGATATACCAAACGGCGGGGAAGCCTGGTCCGGCACCAGAACCATTAACTGGACGGCTACCGATGCCCAACAATCGGCGCTGACCGCCAATTTATATTATAAATATATTGACGGGCAAGGCGGGACTGTGCAAGTTCTTATCCAAAACAATCTCCCCTGTACCAGCGGCGTACAGGCTGCTTACTCCTGGAATACACTAGGGATTTCCGATGGAAACTACTGGGTCATAGCAGAGGTTTCAGACGGGGCAGGCGGCAACGGTACGGATGAATCAGACGCTCAGTTTGCTATTGATAATTCCTCCATGCCCTGCACTATCATTGTGCCGGATGATTATCCCACCATTCAGCAGGCCATTAATGTCGCTTATAATGGCTGCGAAATAATCGTCAGAGATGGTCTTTACTATGAAAATATTAATTTCTTGGGTAAGGCTATCAATATGCACTCGGAAAATGGGGCGACAAACACCATCATTGACGGTAATGGCGGTCAAGTAGTTAGTTTTATTTCAGCGGAAGGTTCCAATTCAATAATTGATGGTTTTACAGTACAAAACGGGTACGGATCAGTGGCTGGCGGCGGAATTGTTTGTTGGAACGCCTCTTCACCTACGATTACGAATTGCATCGTGCGCAATAACTCAGCCGGCCAGGAAGGTGGCGGCATCCATTGTGACGCAGATTGTTCTCCAACTATATCTCATTGTGTTATAGAGAACAACACAGCCATTTATGGTGGAGGGCTTAACTTTTATTCTAGAGGTAATTCAAGGGTATCTGATTGTACAATCACCAACAATACTGCTCAATGGGGCGCGGGAATCAGATGTCAGAATTATTCTTCACCAACTATCATTAATTGCATTATAGCCGACAACTATACTGTCGGCAATAATCAAACCGGTGGGGGTATTCAATGCTCTTTGAATTCTTCACCCAGTTTAATTAATTGTAGCATTGTGGGTAACGCGGCCGGTACTGTTGGGGGTGGAATTTATGCCACATCAAATTGTTCACCAAAAATAGTAAATAGTATCTTATGGAATAATACGGCTGCTGGAAGCTTTAATCAAATTGGTTTGGGGAGTGGCAGTAGTATTAATGTCGCCTATTCCGATATCCAAGGAAATTGGGCTGGTCCCGGCAACATAGATATCGAGCCCTTGTTCGTTGGTGGAGGAGATTACCATCTGCAACCCGGTTCTCCCTGCATTGATTCTGGCACAGACGACACGGTAACTTATATAGATATCCCTGTTGATGATATAGACGGCGATAGCAGACCCCAGGGTACAGGTTATGACATGGGAGCGGATGAGTATCCTCTGGGTACTACGGTGGTAACCCCGATACCGGATAACCCCACTCCACAGTTGGGCGACACTGTCTGTGTGTCATTAAATGTAGCTGATGTTACCGATTTATACGCCATTAGTTTTGACTTTGCCTATAACCCGGCGGTACTGGATTATTTGGGTACCAGCGAGGGGACCTTCTTAAGCCAGGACGGAGGCGCTACTTCACTACAGGAATCGCCTTTAAATAGTGATGAATCCACCGGACGCGTGGTGGTAGGTGTATCCCGTATGGCTGATTCGGCTGGTATCTCCGGTTCCGGTCATGTGGCTACCATGTGTTTACAGGCGGTCGGCGCTTACTGTTCCTCTTCGGATCTGAGCTTTGAAAATGCTTATATTGAAGCTCCACCGCAAGACACATTTATAAGTGCTACCTGGAATGGCAGCAGCATTACGGTAACACTGGCTGCTCCCACTAATCCGATAACATCCGACCCCGGTACTCATGACCAGATAAATCTGTGCTGGGATACAGTGCCTGGGGCTGAGGAGTACGAGATATATAGTGCGGATGCCATCGACGGGGTTTATGAAGCAATCGGGACTACTGCCGGTACTTGCTATAATGATGCCGCCTGTGTACTGCCGACTCTGGATTATCACTACAAGGTAAGAGCTTTAGCTTACGGCGGTGCCTGCCTCAGCGAATTTTCTCCGCAAGTGACGGGTATAGCTGCCGGTTTGTTGGGTGATATAAACCTGGATAACCGAGTTAACGGTCGTGATTTATCCCGCTTAGCCCGGGCCTATAATTCCATCTTGGGCGGGCCCAGGTTTGATTGTCGGACTGATTTAAATCGCGATGATAACATTGATGGAGAAGATCTGATACTATTGACCGTTGACTTCGGTCGTACCCAATAACGAAACATAAAACAGGGGAAGGGGTATCATTCCTCTTCCCGGTTTTAAATTAATTAACTTTGTTTTTTTGATAAGGAGAGAACAATAATGAAGAAGACGTTTGCTATGTTGGCTGTTTTGCTGGCCGTTAGCGCTAATAGCGCCCTGGCCCAGGTATCGGTTGCCCCGGTGGCGGACAACCCCACTCCGCAGTTGAATGAAACGGTCTGCATTCAGGTGGATGTAGCCGGTGTAACCGATCTATATGCCGCCAGCTTCGATTTTGCCTATAATCCGGCGGTGTTGGATTATACCGGCGCTACGGAGGGAACTTTTTTAAACCAGGACGGTGGCAACACTCATATGCGCGAGTCTGCCCTGAATAATGATGAGAATAGCGGCAGGATCGTGGTAGGTGTAACCAGAGAAGCCGCTGCCATAGGTGTTTCCGGCTCAGGAACAGTGGCTACTTTATGCTTTCAGGCGGTTGGGGCTTATTGCGGCACCTCTGATATTAGCTTTGAAAATGCCGACCTGGAAGGCCCGGCCCAGGACAGCATCATCAGCGCCACCTGGAATGGTACTACTGTTACTATCTCACTGGCGTCGCCCACCAATCCGGCAACATCCGATCCCGGTATCCATGATCAGATAAATCTGTGCTGGGATACGGTTTCCGGAGCCGAGGAGTATGAAATATATCGGGCCGATACCCCCGGCGGAGCTTACGAACTGCTAACTACAACCGCTGCCACTTGTTATAATGATGCCGCCTGCGTGCTGTCTACGCTGAATTATTACTACCAGGTGAAGGCGTTAGCTTCCGGCGGCGCCTGTATCAGCGAATTTTCTCCTGAAGTAGCGGGCCTGGCTGCCGGTTTGTTGGGTGATATAAACCTGGATAACCGAGTTAACGGTCGTGATTTATCCCGCTTAGCCCGGGCCTATAATTCCATCTTGGGCGGGCCCAGGTTTAATTGCCGGACTGACTTAAATCGCGATAATACTGTGGATGGAGAGGACCTGATACTATTGGCGGCTGACTTTGGTCGTACCCTGCCGTAGTTTGTATCAGTTTTACTTACGCTGGCTTAAAATTAGGGGAGGGGAAATGATGTTTCCCTTCCCTAATTTGTTTATCGTGTGTAGAATATCATGATATTATGGTATTTATCTTATTTAACGGGGGTTGAACGATGAGAAAAGTTTTTATGGCCTTATGCTTTGTTCTATTGATAGCAGCTTGTGTGGAGACTAAAACCGCCGTCATTCAGGATGCTATGCCGACGATGGCGCCGGTGGCAGTGGAGGATGCGGCTGCCTTATCGGTATTGGATAATATAACCGGAGTGGCGCCCAATTCAGTTATTGTTATTCCCCGGCGGGTGAATAAGCATCGGGTGATAGTGGATTTCTGGGCTTATAAGATAACCCGCGGGGCAGTGTTTGGCATGGCGATTAATTTGAGTTATGATGCGAATATCCTGGATTATAAGACCTATAAAAGAGGGGGGTTTTTGGAGCGCGGGGGGAAATCTGTAGGGGCCATGAAACCGATATATATGGTAAGTTCCTCTGATTTAGAACCGGGACTTAAGAAATTGGTTGTGGGGGGCACTTTATTCAGGGGCACTCCAGGTGTGGTCGGCACCGGCAAGCTTATCTCTTTATTGTTTGACTTAAAGCAGGATACGCCTACAGACATATTGTTTCTTAAAAACAAATTGAAAAATCCTCGGGCAGAAGATATTACAGAAATAAATTGACCGGATAAAATATCTATAATTTAAATTGAGCGATTTGTCGTGGTCCCCGGTTTTAAAATCCCCCTCACCTTGATCCTCTCCCCCAAGGGAGAGGAAAAACAAGGAATCTTGTGTTATAAACTTACCGTAATTATTGACTTTTACGGAGTGCAAAAATCTAACCGGACAACGCTGGGCTGAAATAGAAATTGAGAAATTAAAATTTTAAATGAAGTGACGTGGATTGAACCCGAAAAATTCGGGCAGGCACAGCCTGTTTCTTTTAGGACGTTGGCTCATAAACCTTATCTCACAAGAGGTCTGGCGAATCTAGTATGAGTTTATGAATAGATCAGGTGAAATATGGTTGAACTCTTAAGCCCTGTGCAGGATTTTGTAAGCTTGCGTGCTGCGATTGAAGCTGGAGCTGATGCTGTTTATTTTGGGATTAAAGAATTAAATATGAGAGCCAGTGCAAAAAACTTTGAGCTGAAAAACTTAGAGGGGATTGTCGATGTATGCCATAAAAACAAAGTAAAAGCTTACCTTACTCTAAATACAATTGTTTATGACAATGAGATAGATATAGTCAGGAAAGTACTTGCAAGGGCAAAGAAATGCAAAATAGATACAATTATTGCGTGGTACTTTTCTGTAATTAATGAAGCACTTAGGTTAAAACTTCCGGTTCATGTTTCGACACAGGCCTCAATTGCCAATTTTGAGGCGTTGAAGTCTTTAAAAAAAAGCTTTGAAAATATTAACAGGGTTGTTCTGGCACGGGAGTTGTCTTTAGAGCAAATCAAGAACATCATATTGAGGTTACAGGAAGAAAAAATAGATGTCGGCGTTGAGATTTTTATACATGGTGCAATGTGTGTTTCTATATCTGGCAGGTGTTTTTTAAGCCAGGAGATATTTGCAAAGTCTGCAAATAGAGGTGAATGTTTGCAGCCCTGTAGGAGGAAATATATTGTAAAAGATATTGTTGGACAACAAGAGTTTGAATTAGGGGAAGAGTATGTATTAAGCCCAAAGGATTTGTGTGCCCTGCCTTTTTTAGATAAGTTACTGAAAGCCGGTATAATCTCCTTCAAGATAGAGGGAAGGAACAGAAGTCCGGAATATGTTAAGGTTGTGACCGAAGTTTACAGGGAAGCAATTGATAACCCCAAGGCCGACAAGAAGAAATTACTGGAGAAGCTAAGGACAGTCTACAATAGAGATTTTTCTTCTGGTTTTTATATTGGCAAACCTGTAAATGAATGGACTCAGTCT
>JAJRUU010000231.1 GCA_024277605.1 bacterium | reverse complement strand
TATGGCGGGCTAAAGCCCACCCTACCCTTGGTTTTTTCTTGATCATTATTAAATAAAGGGCATTTTCGGAACGAACTCAATAGCCATTTTATTTAATATATGCCTGTACTGCGGAAAGTACCTCCGTTGGGGAAATACTTTTCAAGCATTTTCCTGCATAATCACATGACTCTTCCCGGCAGGGCCGACAGGGAACTTCTTTTGACAGTAATGTGTGTCTATCGCCAAGGGGCCGCCAGCGCCTGGGGTCTTCAGGGCCGCACAAAACAATAACCGGTGTTTTAACAGCCGCCGCCAGATGCATAATACCAGTATTAGTTTAAATACACACGCGGCAATGTCTTAGTACGGCAGCCAGGTCTTTTAGTCTGCTTATCGAACCGGCAACACATATAGCCTTATCGCCAATCTCTTGTTTTATCCTCATTGCCAGATCCGCTTCCGTTTCAGCGCCGCTGATGATAAGTGTAGCGTTATATTTCTCCACTAAAGCCCGGCCAAGTTCCACATAGTTCTCCTGGGGCCAGCGTTTGTAAATTATCCTCATTCCGGCGCCCGGGTGCATGGCAATAACTACATCGCCGGGTGTTATCTTATGTGCTTTAAGAAAACTCTCAGCAAAGGCGGTTTCCCCATCCGAAAGTACAATCAAAGGCTGAGGCTCTATAACCGCTTCGCCGCCAAGATATTTGACAATATCCATGAAATATGCGGCTTCGTGCCTGCCTTGCTCAAAGGGGACTTCGCGAGTGAGTAAAAAAGCCCCTAAAGAAGCGCCAAAACTAACCCGCTGCGGAATTCCGGCAAGGAACATCAATAAAAAAAAATTATTATAGTTCCCGCGCAAGTCTATGGCCATATCAAACCTTTGTGCTCTAATGAGCTTCCATATCTGGATATAGGCCTTAAAGCTGCTGCCCCCCTTTGGGCGATCAAACCAGGGAGGGTCATAGGTCATAACTGTGTCGATGAAGGGATTCTCTTCGATAAGCTGACCCGAAAGCGACGAAGCCAAACAGGGAATCCAGGCAGCAGGATAGCGCCTTTTCAGCTGTTCAAATACCGGCGTCGCCAGGATCATATCCCCAATTCGATCAGCACGGATAACCAGAATCCTCATCGGATCAACGGCGCTATTTTTTTCTGCGGCTATATAGCGGTAAATTCTGAACGGCAAACCCAAAAGCGCATTTATGCCTATTACCATCCAGGGGATGATCTTGCTTTTAGTTCTTAGCTTATAAGCGATCGCATCCCTTTTTGCCCGTAAATCAGCCGACAACTATAGACTCTCCATCGTCATGATAAAATGGAAGATCTGCACCCGTTTCAGTGGGTGCGTTTTTAGCTAAATTAACCAACGCCAGCCCGATTCCCAAATAAAACCAGATATGAATATACGCATAATCGAAGGTCACAAACCAGGAAATAAGGATGTTCACATATCCCCCCAAATAAATGAGTAACATTCTGCGATAATATTCGTTTCGACATTCCCTCATGCTGGTTACCAACAAATGATATGCTCCCATCAAAAGCCATAGCCACAAAAAGAAGCCCACAAAACCCAGATCAAACAAAACCTCCGGATGAGAGCCATCCATATTTGCATAGGGGGTATATTTTATAAACCCTCCGATTCCAGTTCCCAGGCCATTGGTTTCCAATAACTTTTTAATTCCTATTTTACATATTATAACTCTAGTGTTTATTGAAGTATTGACCATGCCAGGTTCTTTTTCTACAATATTTATGTTTTGACCAACAAAGGTTGCAGCTTGTTCTACACCCTGAAAACGGGCAATAACAAATGCAATAACTGTAGCTGTGAGCAGTAAAATCAGGGTGGTGAATATTTTTCCCTTTAATGGCTTTAAATGCAAAGCCACATACGCAACACCAATCAAAAAGGAAACAACCAACGACTTAGTAAGGGTACATACCAGCGCCGTTAGAAAAAGCAGGGCAGATAAAAAGAGCCATACTCTTTTTCTTTTGTTTTTAGTTACGAAAAAAAACATCATTACAAAAGTAATAGCAATGGTTTGGGTCACTGCGGTACCGTGAGGTGTGTAAAAACTCATCCCACGACCTTCTGGAACCTTAATGTTTTTTAACCAAAATTTCAGTATTACTGAAAAATTGTTGAAAACCGGAATTATTTCCCGTAAATAATAAGAGGTATAAGGATAATACAGCGCCAGAGCGGCGTCAAAAAACCCGTAAAGATGAAAATGCCCAGTAAATATTTAAAATGTTTTTTGTCCCTGATCATTGCAACTACCATAAATACAGCCGCAATATCCAGAAATAATTTTGTAAAATCCTCGTAACCCACTGACAGGTCACGTGTCCAAAATAGCGACAAAAAGGCCCAGATTCCAAAAGCCATAAGCGCCTGTCGGCATTCAGTAGTAGGCCCGGCAGATCGAGTACCGGCAAGACGAGCGATCATCCAGGACATCATTAAAATCATGGTAATCGGATAGGAAGCATTTATTGTTACTACTCCGAATCTAACTAATACAAACGGCGCCGGTATTATGCTAAACACAAAAAGGTAAAGGGCATATTCTGGTTTTGTAAATAGCAGAAATATGGCTATCAGCACAAAGGCGGTACAAACAGCTATTATTGGAGACGCCACAGCTAACAATACAAAGAATATCTCAACAATAAGCAGTAAGACCCAGATCAAGGCGCTTTTCTTTCTGGCCTCATACATCAATTGTGAATTTCTAATAAGTTCCATTGTTTATCTTTAGGATAACTTTATTTATCAACTGCTTATGAACATAACAAGTTATATTATGGCCAGATAATATAAATCGGGCTTCTAGCTGAAAAAGTGAATTTAACCACATTTGGAGCAACCCTATCAGCAGAGCTAAAACCGTCTAAAACAGTCGCCAGCAATCTATGGGTGAAATACCCAGGCTTTAACTTCCAGATTCCGGTATAAAAAAGTCCGGTCATGTTCCAGGCGGCTGAAACAGCCCCCCTGTTTTTCTCTTCGGCTTGACTCTTGTCCAGGAATTCTCCCCAAAACACTTTTTCTACTCCCAGAGAGAATGCTTCGGCATATTTTTTAACCATAAATTCGACCTGCGCTCTGTGTGAGCCACCTCCCATAAAACGTGAACGACTGGGCTTAGCGTCAGGAGCCCCGATTTGAGCGACCCAAATCGGCTTGTTATAGCCATATTTTTTCAGGATTTTCCTGTATTTCTCTACCTGTTCCTTTAGATCATAAATATAAGCATCAATACCTATGACATCGAAGTATTTAGCCCCACCAAGCGCTATAATTTCCTCTAAATAAGAGTCATTATCATATCCGCCACTTTTTACCGGTGCGCCTAATCCGGGGAAATACACCGTAGCGCAGGGATCGACCGATTTTATAGTTTTGTAGCTTAGCTCCAGAATCTTTACCACATCTTTCGGATTTAAGCCTGCATCATTCCCCACCCGTTTGCGTTTCCCCGGCATCGGCTCTTTTATGGTTTGCCAAATCTTGACCCGCCCGGCATAACGTTTAACCGTTTGTTTAACATAGGCAATGTAGGCCGCCTCATCATCAGGCATTCCATCTTTTTTTATATTTCCAAAATGAATACCTATGCGGCCTATAAAGTCGATGTTTTTTTTAGCCGCTGTATCTACCGCATAATCGGCCATAGAAAAATCATACTTACCCTTTTCAGACTCAATCTCCACTCGCCTGGTATCATAGGATTGGAAATCCCGGGCCACCCCAACGCCCGCCTGAGCCATTATACTTAAGATCCGCTCCAAGCGTACATTTAATTCTTTAGTGGACAGCTGTTTAAGCTTTATTTTAGTCAAGCCGGATTCGGTAGAGCCGAATGCCTTATTTTGTTTGAATCTAAAATCTGAATAGGGGTATTCTTCAACCACCACGGGAGAGTTTATTTCCAGATTAAGCTTACCATTTTTGGCGTTTACTTCCAGGCTGTGGAAGTTTTTCAAAACATCCTCCGAAACATTAACAAAATCCACAGGAAAGGCATCTATTACCCTGGCTTTAGCGGCGGCTACCGATACAGAAACGCTCTCTTTGCCCTTGTTGTTCGGAGATACATCTATTTTGAAATCTTCAGCCGACTTGACAGCAACAGACCGCAGTGCTTCAAGTTTAGCCATCGCTTCCTTTAAAACCCGCAGCGCTTTCTGCCTTTCTCCCGCTCTATTGAGGCCCTTGGCTTTTCGATTTAAAGCTTCAGCTTCAGACACATCATAGCCTTTATCCTTCATCTCAGCTAATAACTGATGAAATTGCTTTACCAGGTTTCTACTGGAATGTCTCCGGCTACGGTCATGCGGCGCTTTCCGGTTCTCGCCATATTGAGCATATGCCTGAGTATAACAGCAACCAAACAAGAAACCCGCTATTAGTGAAATCACCAGAGCCAACTTACTTATTCTGTAATTCATGGCCTTCCTTTCCGTAATATATCCATAATCTTTCTATTTGCTCCTCTAAGAAACTTAAGGAAGCCTATAATTGGATAATCCAAAAAATTAAGTGGGGGTTGACTGTAAAAAAGGCTGCTGCAACCTGCCTCTGTCTCAGGTAATAAATCAGTATACGGGTCCAATGATTTATTTTTTTTAGCCAGCTTATAAATATCGGTATCAGGCTCTATTCTTATCCAGTTCACGCTGGCGTCACCTCTGCCTGATAAGGAAACTTTAATTTTAATATAATAAAATAAGATTTGCAAAAGGCCAAAAAAAGTTTCTCCCGGGCCGTTTAGTAAAAAGCTAAAATAGACATGTACCTGTTTGAATTTTTCGTTATGCTTAAAAAGCTTATATACTCTATCAATATCCGCCTTGGTTATGCCTTTGTTCAGGCCTTTAAGCGCTCCTTCCGATACGGCATCCGGTGAACAAATAAAATCATCACATCCCGCCCGCTTTGCCAAAACCAGAAAATCCTCGTCCGCAAATCGAAGATCGAGATACGCACCCCATTTGACTTTAAGTCCCCGATGGATAATTTCCTCACATATCTGTTGTGCATGATTAATTGGAACATTGAAAACCGAATCAGTAAAAATGAAATTGCTTATCCCGTGCTTTTTTTGTAACTCTTGTATTTCGTCGACAACACTTGCAGGCACACGCAGCCTAACCTTATTACCGCTTAAAAACGGATAATTACAGTATGTACAATCAAGGGAACAGCCCCTCTTGGTTTGCACTCCTAAAGCATAGGGCAATGAAGCCACAGGATACTCTGGCAGGGCTAACAGCTCTCTACGGGGAAACGGGATTGATTTAACATCCGGCAATTCCCGCTGAGGGCTGAAGATGACAGCTCCATTATTTCTATATAAAATCCCTTTTACGTTTTGTGGAGTATCGAGATTGTTGAGCAGGTCTGGCAAACTTTTTTCACCTTCGTGTAGCACGCCGAAATCAATCTCTGGATTACGCTCCATTATTTTACCGGCAAACATGGAAAATCCCGCTCCTCCGGTAATTAATGGAATATGTGGCAACAACTGCTTTATCAGCTTTATAAGCAGTCGATATTCTTTGTAAAAATACCGTATAGCAAGACGGCTTTGATCATCGATGTTGCGTAAAGAAACTCCAACAATATCAGGCAGAAACTCAACCGCCAACCTTTGAAATTCTGCATATGGATCCTGGTATATATTCAGGTCAAGAATACGCACTTCATGATCCGGCAGACAAGCGGCGAGATACGCCAGCCCCAGAGGAAAAGTCGGCGGGATATGTTTGCCGAGGTACGCTTGTATCAGAAGTATCTTCATAGTAGCCGTCTCAGATCCTGTCCGGGTCTCTCACTCTATCGTAAAGCGATCTACAGTAATGGGATGGATATCGCAAAACGTACTCTTCAAAGAGTTTGCTATAGGCCAAGGTCGCTTTCTTTACCGCCTCCGCTTCAGCTAAACTTTTATCCAGCGGTATTTCTTCATGTATAGTAATTTTATATCGATTGTCATCCTGACGCACCGCAAAGGTTGGAAGTAACGGCGCCGAACTTCTTGCGGCAATGATTATAGGTCCCAATGCAAGCGACAGCTTACTGTTTAAAAAGGGCACCTCCAACCGTTTTTGACTCATAAAGCCATCTAACGAATTAATAACCAATTCGTTTTGAGCCAGCGCCTTATAAACCCCTCTTATAAACTTTCCTATATAAATGAAATTTGCCGGTAAACTCCGGTCCGACAGGTGTTCTATCTCCATAATGATATTATGATGCGGCGCTTGATTCTTATCAACAAAATGCCGGGGATCTAAACCAATCTGGTTCACTTTATAGCCTTCATAGGCCAGGGCTGCAATGATCATCTTCCATGATCCGAAATGAACCACGGCGATAAGCGCTCCCTTGTCATTTTTTAAGGCATTGTCTAAGTGTTCCTTGCCTTCTATATAGGCATATTTTTTTATTCTGTTTTTGTTAAGCCTGGGGAATGACCATATCTCGAAAAGGTCCTTTTTGTGATTGGCGATGCCTTCGACCGCAATTCGGCCTAATTCCTCCTCTGAAATTTCATCACCCAGCATTTTCCGAAGTTCCTGCTTAAGAATCTGGGCTTCTGGAGCGCTTTTTCTTAGTACGCCTATTACATCCGCCAGAAAATACAATATTACATTAGGCGCATAAGGCACCGCATATCTGATCGTGTATAAGAACATTAATCGGATAAAATTCTGAATGGATAATTTATTTTCTTTCATAATTGTGTCGGGCTGTTTCTGACCTGATCTATTCATAAATTCAGGCTAGGTTCGCCACACCCCTTGTGAGATAAGATTTATGAGCCAACGTTCTGAAGAAACAGGCTGTGCCTGCCCGAATTTTTCGGGCTAATTGGGCTCGCCAACAGCTGCCATCTTACCGAAGAACTTTTCTGTAAAATGTGTGTTGCCGGTTATTTTCCGCTCAAACATCGAGAATAAAGCTACATCCTCCCGGTCAATGCTTCTGGTTATAAATACTATTGCAGGAGAAACCACCGCCAGCAGCACAATGAGCCCAGGATGATTCTTAAGGATACCAGCGTGGCCTAAGAATAAGACAGCACAGATCATAATAGAAGAAGGCACAACAACCTTAAGATAGTTTTTAGTAAAGGGATGAACCCTGGAAAGCCTATACACCCAGTATGAAACCAATACATTAGTTAGAATCATACAAATAGTTGAAACAACCGCTGCCCCAACAGCGCCATATATAGGAATAAAAATAATATCTAAAACTACATTAACCACCAGCGAGAAAAGCAAGCAAATGAAATTAATGTTCGGTTTACCAATCGCAATAATGGTTTGTGAATTTGGCCCCAGTGCAATAAAAGCAAATATCCCAATCGTTAAAATCTGTAGCACATAACTTGCCTCTATATACCGCGCACCAAGCAGTTTTCCTAAAACCAGCTCTGGTGCGCCCAGAAAACAAATGAATAACGGCAACGTCATTAATAATAGCCACTTGGTAATAGCAGCATATATGGTACGCACACCCTCAGTGTCATTTTTGGAAAACAAGCGGGAAGCAGCCGGCAAGTACAGAAAAACCGCAGCAATTAACATAGTAGGGAGAACCTGAATTATACGTAGCGCAGCATTATATAACCCAACTGCTTCTGCCGGATAAAACCTTCCCAGAATCAGAGTATCCGTCCACATCATCAGTTGAGCCACTATTCCCGTACCTAATAGCGGCAATGAAAACATAACGACTTCTTTGGTTACCGACACTAACCGGGCTTGCGGAATTGCTGCTTTAAGCTTTCCTTTAGCATAGACAAACAATGCAATACATGTAATTAAAAAACTAGCGACATAAGCGATCAACAGCCAACGGAACGAAAGTCCAAACAGAACAACCAGGATGATCAGGAATATCGCCACACTGGGACGCATAATATCTTTAAAGTATACTTTTCCTCCTACCTGTTGTATCGCCCTAACATGCGAAATCAGCAGATTCATAAAAGCCATAAGTGGTACAGCAAAAGCAAATATTTTTATACATTCTGATAAAGCAGGTTTATGTAATAAACCCTGAGAGACAAACTCGGCGCCAAAGAATAATGCCAACGAAACAATTACACTAAGCATGGCCGTAATTTTAAGTGAAACGGAGATAGCTGAGCGGGCCTTTGCATAGTTTTCCTTCGCTAATTGATGTGAAATAAAAGCGGGGAGGGCCGAAACAAGCCCAAATGTGGAAAAAACAGTCAGAATGTTAGCTACGGCAGCCGCCATAGAGAACAAGCCGAACTCGCTCCTCGACAGATACCGGATGATCAATACTTGCAATACAAGTCCCAAACCCATTTTAGCAAACGTACTCAGCAGGGTCAGGCTACCACCCTTGGCAACACGCTTTAAGGTCTTATGGGTAGATGTGTATTCAGAACTATTTGACATGTTTTTCATTAAAGTTGATCTCTATACCATGGTCTAATATGATTTTCTAGTTGTAACTGCACAAATATGGTAGTCGCAGGCTTTAGCCTGCGCTTGGTACGCAAGCTGAAGCTTGCGACTACCAGTAAGTGTCTGTGCCATTTCAAAGAGAAAA
The DNA here is from genome assembly GCA_024277605.1 of bacterium. GTDB lineage: Bacteria > SZUA-182 > SZUA-182 > SZUA-191 > JAJRXT01 > JAJRUS01. The sequence goes on along the minus strand of JAJRUU010000231.1, from coordinate 200 downwards.
TGATACAAGTGATGCCGCTGTGGTGTTTATCGATACAGTAGAATCATCCAAAGTCCGACAGACTCCTAGCTTTTAGCTCTAATAACTTCCCAGGGATAGCTTACAAGGATTTTATGTGTCATTTCATGTCCCGCTATTTTTTTTATAATTCCGACTCCCCTGCTAAAGCCATAATCCTTTTTTTTGTCAGAGTGTACATC
>JAJRUU010000230.1 GCA_024277605.1 bacterium | reverse complement strand
GCATTCTTCGGGGTACTAAATAAGCCTACGCAAATAGAGGTCAGTAGTGTCCGCTCCAAGTTTTTGCACAAGCCGCAAAATGCCTTTTATACCAAGTTGCAATCAAACATATACTAAATGGGTAGGGAGGGCTTTAGCCCCCGGGCTTTAGCCTTCCGCTCTTTGGTCGGCCTAAAGGCCGACCTACCCGAGTGAGAAATTAGTATCATTTTGAATGCAACTTGGTATTAGTCCTCTCTCCCCCAAGGGAGAGGAAAAACAAGGAATCTTGTGTTAGAAACTTACCGTAATTATTGACTTTTACGGCGGGCAAAAACTTGGAGCGGACAACGCTGTTTTAAATTACAGTTATAGGATAATCCCCGTACTTTTCCTTATAGCGCTCGCCTAAGCGTTGTGCTATATCACCCGGCAGGTTCAATCCTGTACCCAACTGACCTAGCTTGATTCTGCCTTCCTGTCGATGAAAGTCGCTGCCGGCGGTAATCAGCAGATTATGTTTTCGGGCCAACTCACAATAATAATCGATTTGCGACTGGTTATAGCCGCTGTATACGGCTTCTATGCCTTCTCTCCCCTGTGTCAGCATATAATGGATTAGCTCAAGCTGATCCGCAGCGCTTTCCTCCCGGCGCTCATCGGTCAAAATTGTAGGATGAGCTAAAACCGCTATCCCCTTAGCCGCTTTAATCAATTCAATTCCCTCATGGGGTGAGAGTTTTTTCTTGGGCACATTACAGGGGACTAAGAAGCGGTCAAAGGCTTCCTGCTGATACGTGGCATAACCCTTCTCTATAAGCAGTTGGGATATATGGGGCCGTCCCACTGAACCCTTGGCTTTTTCCCGCAATTTGGCAATATCCAGCGGCAGCTTGCCCTGCTGTTTCAGCAGCAAGTTGATCTTCTCCACGATCATTTCTCCCCGCTGGGCCCTTACCTGACGCAGTTCGGTTAGCGCCTCATTTAATAGCGGGTTGCGCCAATTAAGATAATACCCCAACAGGTGAATGCCTGAATATTCTTCATAATTTAAGCTGAGTTCTACCCCGGGGATGACTTCTACTCCACATTCTTTACCGGCAGCTACCGCTTCAGTAATACCCTCCACACTATCATGGTCGGTCAGCGCAATTGTTTTAAGCCCGGCCGCTTTGGCTTTGCGGACTAACTCCCTGGGGGAATACGCCCCATCCGAGCAATGTGAATGCAGATGTAAATCAATAGGTAAACTCAATGGATGTGATCCTCTTTTATCTATAGGAACTCATATAATGTTTTTGATCTACAAGCCAGCCTCCGCTTCCGGCTATAAGCCTGGCAGGAGGCGGTGCTAACAGTAACGGTTTTGCCTTAGTAGAGAGGGTCACTGACCCCTGGCATCGGGACGCCTTACATAGTGCGGAACCAATTCCTGAGCCGATACCGTGCGACCAGCTTTAAGCTCTACCAAGCCTAGCTCAGCCACCTGCTGTGCCCTGGGAAAACAAAAATTTTGTGGGGCGAATCGAGCCCTCTCTCCCAGAGTATGCTGTAAAAATTCCCCATATTCACTTGCTGCATCAGCTAAAAACATTACCGGTTGGTCTATTTTAGCAGCCAATTCAGCCGGAGTAAGCAACAAATCAGGGGTAAGCTTATCCCAGGCTTTAGCTTTCCAGCAATACAGGGCGGCATATAACTGCTTTTTCCTGGCATCCAGTATAGGGCATAGCAAGCGCTGGCTATAGGGAACGGCCTGAGCCAAAGCATCCAGGGTGGGTATGGGAAGCAGTGGAATATTAAGCCCCAAAGCCAATCACTTGGCGGCGCTTAATCCCACTCGTAAACCGGTAAATGTCCCCGGCCCTGCGGATATGGCAATACCGGATACTTCCTTTAAATCCAGGCCAATCCGCTTCAGTAAATCATCCAGCATGAATAATAGACGTTGGGAATGGGGATGGCCGGCACTTAGGAAATACTCCCCCAGCAAACCGGTTTCATTTATTACGGCCACACTACTGGCCCGAGTTGAAGTATCCAGACCCAGCACTATCATAGATTGCTGATTCCTGCAAGGTATGGGTTATACGGGATGGGCAACTGGGTGGTTCTTCTGTTTTCGAGGAATTGGGCAGGTTATCCACTCACCCAAAATAGGTTGACAAATGAGCCAGTTGCAAAAGTCCCGTCTGGGTAGCCGCAGGCTTATAATCTGCGATTTGCAAGTCACACGAAAACAAACGCTTACGCAAACTAAAGTTTGCGGCTGGGATATGCCCCCCTTCAATTTGAGACTTTTGCAACTACCTCAAATATTATTAAAAAATAGTTACCTAGTCACCCTCATATTCGGGAGGGGTAACCATCATTACTTTTCTGGCTATTGCGGGATACCTGGCGATAAAGCGCAGCTCGGCATCGGTGAGCGGTTTTTGAGTATGCACATTGGCATAACGCACCAATTACAGTACCTGTTGGGCTTCCCGATCATCTTTAAACTCAATTTCCAGCTTATCGTATACATTTCTAAACCCGCGAATACCACTGTACTCTCCAGTAGTAATCTTACGTCCCGTATCTACTAATATGGGATCTCCCAAGCCTAGCTCGTGATAGTCATATAGCTCATAATTAGAAGCGTCTTTTAAAGCCCCATCAGCATGGATACCTGATTCATGGGCGAAGGCATTTTTCCCTATTCCCACCTGATTAATGGAAATCGGTAACCCAAAAGCATAGGCCGCATATTGAGCAAGTTGCCAGGCTTTAGAAAGATCGATCCGCTCATCCAAGAGGTTCATATGCGCCATCCCGCTTGATTTGCGCACCGCTAAAATAGTGGATACCAGATCGGCGTTACCGGCCCGCTCACCCACGCCATTAACGCAGGTGTTGATATAGGCATCTACCCCCGCATCGATCGCCCCTTTAGCGCCGGCTATCGAACAGCCTACCGCCATTCCCAGGTCGTTATGGCAATGTATCTCAATCGGCATTTGCACCTCTTGGGCCACCTGCTTTACCCGCTCATAGATGGTAAAAGGATCGTCATACCCCAGAGTATCGCAATAGCGCACTCGATCTGCGCCATGGTCCTTAGCCACCTTGGCAAACTGGATCAGATATTCCATGTCAGCCCGCGACGCATCCTCGGCATTAAGCCCAACGGTTTCTATACCGTGCGCTTTAGCATAATCGATGGCTTCGGCCGCTGAATCCAATACATCCTGCCGGTTCTTGCGTCCCTGGAACTTACCCTTAATCATAATATCCGAGACAGAGATAGAAAGATTCAGATGCTTTACTTTGGTCTGTCTGATTGATGCTTCAATGTCCTGTACTACTGCACGACACCAACCGGAAAGGATAATGGGTTTAAGTACTCCCATCTCGACCAACTCTAAATTGGCGTTTAAATAATTTACCTCATGGTTAGTAAACGGAAAACCAAACTCGCTCTGGTAAACCCCCATTTCATTAAGAAACAGGTTCAGAATAGTTTTTTCCAGTTTGGCCAAACCAATTCTGGAGGTCTGCACCCCATCCCGGTTAGTCACATCCAGCATGTAAATTTTAGGCATTAGCCACCCCCTACCCACATGTTCTTTAATGGTCTATAGTTTAACTGCGAATATACTTTATATCAAAAATGACCCTGCTTGTCAATCAAAATCGTGCTTTCGAAGGTGGATACAGTGCCGGTACCGTCAATGGAATTGATGTTTTGCGTGGTATCAACCTTGGTAAAAAACAGGGCTTCGGTTTAAAATATTTAGCTAATGTCAAATGGTCGAGTAGACATAATATGGTTACCTTATTTAGGCATGCTTTGTGTTCCCTGGTTCTCTACTCTTTCGATATGTAGAGTGTCACATTATTCAGCCATGCAAGGCAACTTCAATGCCCCTCACAGAACCGGACTTGTGGATTTCCCACATCCGGCTCTTCATTAACATGTGAAACATGGGGTCAGTGTGAAACATGGGGTCAGGTCTTGCATTGCCACATTTGGTTCCCCTCCACCCGGCTCACCGCTCTGCTCACTGTCGAGTAACAAGTGGTTCAGGGTCAGGTCTTGTAATGACACGTTAAGGCAAATCTATATCTTGTCCCTTATTTCCCGGTTGTCGGCGGCGGGGTGAAGATGCGGGTGGCCAGTTCCTGGTCGATTATGAACAGCCCGCCGGGGGCATCGCCCATTAATTTCAACTTCTGTACCACGTTATTGGCAGAGGACTCCTCTTCAACCTGTTCGGATACGAACCACTGCAGAAAGTTGTTGCAGGCGTGGTCTTTCTCTTCGATAGCCAGGTTAACCAACTGGTTTATCAGGCTGGTAACCTTTTGCTCGTGTTTATAGACATGGGCAAAAGCTGCTGCCGGGGAATCCCATTCGGTGGGCGGCCCTTCTACTGCGGTTAGAGTAACCTTAGCATCACGCTCACCGATGTAATCGTAGAACTTCATGGTATGCACCAGCTCTTCCTGGGCCTGAATCCGCATCCAATTAGCAAAACCATCCAGGCTCATCGACTGAAAATAGGCCGACATTGATAAATATAGATATGAAGAGTAAAGCTCGGCATTCAGTTGTCCGTTTAGGGCGGCTTGCATTTTTTCGTTTAGCATTTGTTTATCCTTTCCATAAACCATGTAGGTTACAGTATTCTCTGGCGGTGACCTCTTTTGCCTCTAATTTAAATACAGCCTCAGGGGCATCGCCGGGACTTAAAAACTGGCGGTACGCCTTCCCGTCAGCCAAAAGCTCAATCCACTCGATGTAGTGAGCCTCCTCCATAGGATGCGCCACGCTGCCCACTTTTACCGTAATGCTGCCATCACTTATCTCCACCACCGGCACATGCTTTTCGCGAGCGGCATCCACCGTATTTTCTTCATAAAGCGCCATCGGCTCCTTACAGCACACCAATTGTCCCCTGCCCCCATGTAGCACTTCGATAATATTACCACATACTTCGCATTTGTAGATTTGTAGTTTCTCAGCCATCTCAACCACTCCTTTATATAGTGCAATTAGTTTATGTTAGATTAACCGTTCAGCGGTCAGTCAACTTATTTTCTTTCATCATGTTCAGCTTAAACTCCAGCCAGTCGGCCATTTCCTGAATGTTTTTGCTCATATACCACCGGCCGTTGGCAAAGACTCCGTAGTCAGCCCCGGCCATAGCGGAGGCAAAGCGGGTGGAATTGGCAAAGAAGAGCCACTGTTCTACCCATTTTTTCTCAATCGCCTCATTGAATATGCTGTCATTCTGTGCCAGGCCTTTGGCTGCTCCCTTTTCCCAGGCAGTAAGTAATATTTTAGTGGCGGTAAGCGTCATCTGGTTGGTATATTTTATTGTATGTTTCAGGCGCTTAAAATGCCCCTGTATCCATTGTTGACTATGGCAGGCCCGACAAACCTTTTGCATGGTTTTAAGCCTTTTTTTCTGCTCATTTTCATCAATCAAGTATTCGGCTACCGGCTCTCCGGTTAATTCAGTCGGCAACGGTAAACCAGCCTTATTTTTGATAATAGTGGTATCCGGTAACTTAGGAAAGGGATGGGCGTAGATCAAACCAAATATCCTGAATGGTAGCCGGTCACTCATCTTATGGCTTCGCTCGGCTATTACATCGCCATCTTCATCGGTTACTAAGCTAATGTGGCAGGTGGCGCAGGTGGGAGCGGTAAAATCTTTTCCCACCGTCCAGGGAACCGCCTTAAAATCCCAGTCTTTTCCTAATGCTGAATAAATATTCCCGTGTTTGCTGACATTGTAAACCTGATATGCCGGAACATCCGGTCCTTTATGGCATTCGGCACATCCGCTGGGCTTTCTAGCCACTTCGATGGAAAATTGATGCCGCGGATGGCAAGAGGAACAGGATCCCTTGCTCCCATCGGGATTTATCCTGCCCACCCCCTGATTGGGCCAGCCGCTAAGTACCGGGAATTCCATTATCCCCATCTGAGTATCCCTGCTTGCCATGCCTTTTACTTCAATCTTGGTGCCATGACAATAAAAACAGGAGTCGGCATTTGTTTCTTCATCCGCTGGGGCAAGCTTCGTCTGCATATTCTCAAAGGTCTGGATGCCGTTTATCGAATCCACTAAACTGTGGTACAGCGGGTTGTTTTTCAGGTTCCCGTAGGCTTGCGACATTAAGTTCTGGGCATATTCTTCGGTTTCCGTCTTATGACAGGTGGCGCAATCATTGGGCGTTACTACAATATGTATCTGATAACCATTATGCTCAAAGGTGTCCTGGTGAGTTTGGGGACTTATTGTATGGCACTCCGCACAGCCGATTACTACATCGGCTAGTCCATCGGGGGCTTGCTCAACCGAAACCCTGCGCTCCAACTTCGGTTTTTTAAGCGCTTCGGACATGCTGACCTCAGCATGCAGGCTCTTCTTCCAATCCGCCACTATTCCAGGGGTAGCCGAAATATGGCAATCCAGACACTCCTCGGTTTTTCCGCTAATCTCTGTGGCCTGGACAGCATTTACCAGAAGCGAAAAAAATATTAGGGCTGCAAGAATCCTGTGTCTCATGGCAGACTCCCCTTTTTTGTGACACTAAAGAAATTACCAGTTTTCAGCCAATAGCTCAAAGTAATTCTTCGCATGATTGCAAGCCGGACAGCAATCCGGCGCTTCCGGTCCTTCATGCAAATATCCGCAGTTAAGACAGCGCCATACCACGCTGCGCTCTTTTTTAAATACCGTTCCCGCCTCGATATTGGACAGCAACCCTAAGTAACGTTTTTCATGTTGTTTTTCAGCTACGGCGATAGCCGTAAAAATGTCTGCAATATCATTAAAGCCTTCCTCCCGGGCAACCTTGGTAAACGAGGGGTACATCTCTTCCCACTCAAAATGTTCTCCCCCGGCAGATCCCTTGAGATTTTCGGCGGCGCTCCCGATTACTCCCGCTGGAAATGCAGCCTGTATTTCAACCTCGCCACCTTTAAGTAGCTTAAACAGGCGCTTGGCATGTTCTTTTTCCTGGTTGGCGGTTTCGGCAAATATGGCCGATATTTGCTCAAAGCCTTCCTTCTTGGCCTGGCTGGCAAAAAAAGTATAGCGGTTACGAGCCTGTGATTCCCCGGCAAAAGCGGTTAAGATGTTCTTTTCAGTCCTGGAGCCTTTCAATTCCATAAATAGTTCCCCCTTATTGAGTATTATGTGGATATTATCAAAATGTGTTTAGCGGTCACCTTAATTATACACATAATATGTAGTATGAGAAGGGGGTTCTTAAACATTTTTCAAAAAAATCATCCGCATGATTCAACTCTGAAACATCCCGGGCAAAATGTTTCTTTACTTTTAGTTTAAGTTCTGATTATAATATCGGGGCAAAATAGCCGACAGCGTAAATCAGCACATTATAATCAAGCAAAAAAGGGGGGGGCAGGGCAATGGAAAGAACATATAAATTAATTGAATTAGTTGGGGTTTCTGAAAAGAACTATGAAGAGGCGATAAAGAATGCGGTGGCTAAAGCTACCGAAACACTCTTCGGGCTTTCCTGGTTTGAAGTGGTTGAGTTACGGGGCAGAATAGATGACAACCAGGTAGTTGAATTTCAGGCCAAACTTAAGGTAGCTTTCAAATTAATTAAAAGTTAAGGCTGATGGGGGGGACCTGTCCCCTTTTTCTAAATATAAAAGTACGGCAACATTTACCAACCCGATCTATTCATAAATTCAGACTGGGTTTGCAAGACACCCTTCGTGAAATAAGGCTTATGAGCCAACGTCCTGAAGAAACAGGCTGTGCCTGCCCGAATTTTTCGGGACCAAAGAGATATTATGGCTGAAAAAACACTCATTATTGTAGAATCGCCGGCCAAGGTGAGAACGATCAGTAAGTTTTTAGGTAGCAACTATCAGGTAATGGCCTCGGTCGGGCATGTTATGGATCTGCCGGAGAAAGAGCTGGGGGTGGATGTAGAACATGACTTCACTCCCCAGTATGTCACTATCCGCGGCAAGGCCAAGATATTAAATGGCATAAAAAAGGCAGCCGGTGAGGCTGAAAAAGTTTATCTCGCCCCGGACCCTGACCGTGAGGGTGAGGCTATTTGCTGGCACATAGCCCAGGAGATTAAGAAAAAGTATAAGCAAAAGCCGGTATATCGCCTGCTGTTTAACGAGATTACCAAGTCAGCCATTTTGGAAGCTATTGCCCATCCGGAAGCCATCAATCAACATCGCGCAGATGCGCAAGCGGCTCGTCGTATCCTGGATCGGCTGGTAGGCTATAAAATCAGTCCGTTACTATGGAAGAAGGTGCAGCGCGGCTTATCTGCCGGCAGGGTGCAGTCAGTAACCGTGCGGATGGTTTGCGAGCGGGAAGCCCAAATAGAAGCGTTTACGGCGCAAGAGTATTGGTCAATAACCGCTCAGTTGGAAGCCGCCGATCCGCCCATATTCAAAGCCCAACTGCATAAGCTCGATGGCCAGAAAATTAAGATTGCCGATCAAGCGCAGGCACAGGAGTTAACTGATGAGTTAAAACAGCAAAACTTCCAGGTCAAAGAGGTAAAAAAACGGCAGAAAAAACGTAACCCATACCCTCCATTTATTACCAGCCACCTGCAACAGGAAGCGGCCCGCAAACTGGGCTACAGTGCCAAGAAAACCATGCTCATTGCGCAAAAATTATATGAGGGGGTGGAAACGGAAGATGGGCCTGTGGGGTTAATTACCTATATGCGTACCGATGCGGTGCGGGTGGCTAAAGAAGCCCAGGCGGAAGCCCGCGAGTATATACATGAGTACCTGGGAGCGGAATATCTGCCGGATAAGCCGCCGACATATAAGAGTCGTAAAAGCGCTCAAGAAGCCCATGAAGCCATTCGCCCGACTTCGGTATTCCGTACCCCCAAATCGCTAAAAGATCGCTTGAATAAAGAGCAATGGCAGTTATACCAATTGGTGTGGCAGCGATTTGTAGCCAGTCAGATCAATCCGGCCATCCTCGATACTACCACCATAGAGATACAAGCCGGGCGGGGATATTTTAAAGCCAGCGGCAGTGTTATCCGTTTTCTGGGATTCCTTAAGGTTTACGTGGAAGCCAAAGAAGAAGATAAAAAGGAGGACGCAACCGAGGAGCAGACTCTGCCGGTTTTGAAATCCGGTCAATCACTAAAGTTACTGGATATGATGCCAAAACAACACTTTACTCAACCGCCACCCCGCTATACCGAGGCCAGTTTAGTGCGGGCGCTGGAGGAAAACGGTATAGGCCGCCCCAGCACCTATGCCGCTATTCTGTCTACCATTGTGGCCCGTAAGTATGTGGTAAATCAACAGAAACGCTTCCATCCCACTCAATTGGGGCGGCTGGTTAATGAGCTACTAGTGGGCCATTTTCCTGATATACTGAATGTGGAGTTTACCGCCCAGATGGAGGATCAATTAGATAAAATTGAGGAGGGTAAGGCGGATTGGGTGGAGTCACTGCACCGGTTCTATAGCCCATTTTCCCAAAACTTGCAGCAGGCTGAAACCGATATGCGCGATGTAAAGCGGGAGGCCCGAAAAACCGAGCTAAAATGTCCGCAGTGTGGGCAGGGACTGGTAATAAAATGGGGCCGTAATGGAGAGTTTTTAGCATGTGTGGGGTATCCTGAATGCCGCTATACCAATAATTTTACACAAAATGAGCAAGGGGAGATTCAAATTGCGGTCGAGGAAAAAACCGATGAATTATGCCCCAAATGTCAAGAACCTCTGGTGGTCAAAAATGGCCGCTATGGAAAGTTCCTGGCCTGCGGCAACTACCCTGATTGTCGATTCTCAAAACCAATTAGTACCGGGGTTTCCTGTCCTGAGAGTGATTGCACAGGTTATCTGGCCGCCAAAAGATCGAAAAAGGGAAAAACATTTTATGGCTGCAGCAACTATCCCAAGTGTAGCTTTGCGCTATGGGATAAACCCCTGCCGGAGAGTTGTCCCCAATGTGGCGAGAAATTTTTGCTGGAGCGCTACCAAAAAGGCAATAATTATTTGTATTGCTACCAAAAAGAATGTGGCTATCGAAAAGAAGTTAGTGCGGAATAGCCCCAGTGTGTAGAATGTGACACATGCGTAACATGTTGAATGAATAGGATATATTCAGGGCTCGCCTCGTTAAATCCCCCGGCGTTGTTTATTTGATACGCTAAACAATAGTGTACCTCAATCGGCTTTAAGGCGCACATATTAATAAGTGGTTGTATTTATGTATAATATGCGCCAATATTCCACGCAAGTAAATTTTGGCATAAATATTGCTTAACGATAGACCTGAAGTTAATATTCTCTTGTTATGTTTTTTTAACCCGATCTATTCATAAATTCATGCTGGGTTTGCCAGACACCTTATGAGATAAGGCTTATGAGCCAACGTCCAATAAAACTTTATTTGCCCAAGGGGATGGGAATAGGAAACTGATAACTTTATGATTTTCAACTAAATGTCGATTTGCCAATAACAAGACCCGCATTTTTCGGGTTAAATAACGTTAACCACTTTGGAACTTAAAGATTATGGGCTATCAAAAAACAATAAAAAATCCAATTAGTTGCTCGGGCATTGGGTTGCATTCCGGTGGAAAGGTACGGCTTACGCTTAAACCAGCCCCTATAGGGGCCGGCATTATTTTCAGGCGGGTAGACCTCCCTGATCATCCTGCAATCCCTGCGCGGATTGAAAATCTGATAAATGTAAATTATGCTACTTCGCTCTGCCTGGGTGATGTGCAGATACAAACGGTAGAACACCTGATGGCTGCTTTTGCCGGGCTGGGTGTTGACAATATTGTAGTGGAGTTGGATGCAGCCGAAGTTCCTATTATGGACGGGAGTGCGGCTCCTTTCATTTATCTTCTGCATGAAGCAGGGATTGAGGTTCAAAGCCAAACCCGATATTATTTGCGCATTAAAAAAAGCATCAAAGTCGGTGATGATGATAAATTTGCCATGCTATCTCCCGCAAATGAATTTCGCATCAGCTATAATCTAGATTTTAATCACCATCTGCTTAAGAATCAACGTGCAAGCCTGGTCTGCTCCGAAGAAGTATTTACAAATAAACTTGCCCGGGCGAGAACCTTTGGTTTTCTGGATGAGGTGATGGAGCTAAGGAAAAACGGGCTGGCTAAAGGCGGGTCATTAGACAATGCGGTGGTAATTGGACGCTATAATATATTAAATGAGGGCTTGCGTTTTTCAGAGGAATTTGTATACCATAAAATTGTAGATTCGATCGGCGATCTTTATCTGTTGGGTTATCCGCTGTTAGGACACTTGATGGCTCATAAAGCGGGGCACTCGCTGCATAGCGAATTAACCCGTCAGATAGTAAAGCAACCGGATAAATGGGAACTGGTCAGCGGAGTAGCATATAGGGCGCAACTACAGCAGCAGAAAAGATTTACCGTGTACCCGCAATTACAGCGGGCAAATGCGCTATTCCAACGGCGAGCGGTAGTGTAGTCTTTAAACTATGTTAAAGTAAAAATAGGGAGCAGTCTGCTCCCTATTTTTTTATTAAGAACAGGATTCCCAAAACCAAAAACAAAACCCCGGCGGCCCGATGAATAAGGTGTGTAGGAATCCATTTGGCAATGGCGGCCCCCATAAATGCGGCCCCAAAACTGGTGCTGACCAAGGCCAGGCTGGCGCCGATGAACACCGTCCACGGCGATTTAGAATCAGCGCTAAAACCAAGCGTAGCTAATTGGGTTTTATCCCCCAGTTCAGCCAGAAAAACCAGGCCATAGGTAGTCAGCATCAACTTCATGTCCATTGGCGTCTCCTTTGATTTAGCTAATCTCGTCCTCCGTCATATAACAAGCGGGATCCTCAGCCCAAAGACTCTCAGATACGGCCTCGGCCCGAATCCGGCAGCCGCCGCATAACTCCTTATGCTTACAGCGGCCGCACTTACCCTCCAGGAGGTCTTTCATGTTGTGAAGTTTATTCAGCAAGGGTTCATCCGCATTAGTCCATATCTCGATGAATTTTTGCTTTCGAACATTCCCCAGGGTGTAATGACCCCAAAACTGGCAGGGATGCACATTTCCCATGGGATCCACATTGGCCATCTTACTTCCGGCTGAACAGCCGCCATGCATCTTAAGCAGTTCAACCACTTCATCCGCTCGTTCAGGTAGGTGTTCTTTTATATAATTCCACAAATATATGCCGTCGGCATGATTATCGGTAGTCAGAATTTCAGTCTTTATTCCACGCTTATCCCAATCCAGTGCTTTGTCTATCAGGATTTGCATTGTCTTGCGGGATTCGGCATGGCTGATGTCTTGTTCTGCCATCTCCCTGCCCCGGCCGGCATATACTAAGTGATACATGCAAAAGCGGGGAATTCGCTCCTGTTCCACCATATCAAGTACAGCGGGTAAGTCTTTATAATTATGGATGTTAATGGTCATCCTGGCCCCCGCCTTGACCCCGGCGGCCACGCAATTTTTAATGCCGGTAATCGCCGCTTTAAAGCTACCCGGATGCTGACGGAAGTGATCGTGGGTGGCTTCTGCCCCATCGATACTGATACCTACATACTGGAAGCCGACCTCGGCTATTTTCCTGGCTATCTCCGGGGTGATCAAAGTGCCATTACTGGAGATAACCGGACGAAGTCCCTTTTTAACCGCATAGCGGCCCAGTTCAAATATATCTTCCCGCAACAAGGGTTCCCCACCGGAAAATAAAAGCACCGGGCAGCCCATCTGAGCAATGTCATCAATAAATACCTTGGCCTCCCCGGTGCTGAGTTCATCGCTATATTTGCGATCCTCGGCGCTGATATAGCAATGCAGGCACTTTAAATTGCAGCGGTTAGTCATATTCCACACCACAATCGGCCGGTTGTCGTCCGAGAATTGCAGCATTTGTGGGGATAGTTTGGCGCTGTCCCGATCATCCCGGATGGCTTCGGCTATAGTAGCTGTGCCGCATAATAATTTAGTACAACCAATCATGTGTTACTCCTTTATTGTCTTTGGATAAGATAATGGAAGAAAATATAAGCGTTAGTCCTTGAGCTTCATTTGACATTTGAACTTTGTAATTTGACATTTCACCCTATTCCCCAACCACATACTCAAAGGTAAGGAAGCATACCACCAGGAAGATGACATCGAAGCTAATTAGCAAATTAAGCCAGATAGCAAATTCGCCCCACGGCTCCCCCTGCAAAATACGAGCGGTGGACTTGACCGCGGCAATAATTACCGGTACCACAACCGGGAAGAGCAAGATCGGCAGTAGTACCTCGCGGGTTCTGGTGTTAACCGCCATCGCCGAGAGCAAGGTGCCTACCGCAGAAAAACCAAGCGTGGAAAGTCCTATAATGACCAGCAACTTCACGAGCACCGGCAGTAAAGCTACATTATATAATATTGCCACCAGCGGTAAAATAATAACTTCGGCCGACAGGATAAACAATATATTGCCCAGCAGCTTGCCCGCATATATGGTGCTGCTGTCAACCGGGCACAGCAGAAGTCCCTGCATACAGCCGTTTTCCTGTTCAGCGATCATGGAGCGGTTCAGCCCCAATGTTCCGGCAAAGGTAAAGGCCACCCACAGTATTCCGGGAACCACTTCCTCCAGGTAACTGCTCCCCGGATCGAAGGCGATATTAAAGATCACGATTACCAGCAGGCAGAAAATCAGCATCGAGGAGAGCATCTCCTTGGTGCGCAGCTCGGATAATATATCCTTCCAGACGATGGCTACTACCTGTTTTAAAAATTTCATAGGGGCAAGCCCGTTTTGGGGTCAGGTACCCCTTTTTCAAGGTACCCTGGTGAATTTAGTTTTAAAGTTATCATATAAATAATCCAGCCCATGGTTGGTTAGTACCGGGTTATGTCTGGCCTGCTTGACCTACATACTGGAAATAGAGCTGTTCGAATTCAGCTTCATTTACGTCAGCCCGAGATTTATGGTAAATGATTTTACCTTCAACTAAAATAGCCACTCGATTAGCCAGCGCCAGCCCACGGCT
>JAJRUU010000229.1 GCA_024277605.1 bacterium | reverse complement strand
TTTAACACTCATCTTTTGGCCCCTTCATGGCAAAGATTTATTTCCGACCATTATACCATATTCTGCTGCTAAAGTCCGACAGACTCCTAGTACGTTCCTTTCGATTACTTTTACAGTGAGCATACTTGATGGTTTCGTAAAAAGTCGCCATTCCCGCGAAAGCGGGAATCCATCCTGATTTTAACTATCGGAAAATACTGGATTCCCGTTTACACGGGAATGACAATAATCTGTGTTTTCTGACTTTTTACGAGACCATCATATATTACTAAACCATGAACACGAAACCAGGCAAGTAATAGTTCAGCGTACCATTTTCGGAAACTTAAGTCAATATTCTGCCACTGCTACTCTATGTTTCTAAAGGGCTGATGCGAAACCTATGGTAACCTTGACCCGACCTATTCATAAATTTAGGCTGGGTTCGCAAGACATCCCTTGCGAGATAAGGTTTATAGGCCAACATCCAATAAAACTTTGTTTGCCCAAGGGGATAGGAATAGGAGACTGATAAATTTATAATTTTAAACTAAATGTCGGTTCGCCCATAACAAGACCCGAATTTTTCGGGTTGAAAAGTTAAAACGGGGACTCACCGGTTGGCACACCACGTGAACTTCTATGACAGATAGCGCACACCTCATAACCTACAAAGCGTAACCGCCAACGCTCATCCTCCCCTTTCATGGTTGCCTTATGCTTTGAGACTCCCGCTTGGTGAGGGTTGTGGCAAGTGGGGCATGTCATGCGCTCTTTGCTGAATGGGATAAAATAATTGCCTACCTTGGTGAACTCCTTGATTGAGGTTTTGGCCTCTTCTGTTATTTTTTTTCCGTAATGATCTGTCTCTGCCGGGTGAGCTTCCATTTGCTGCATATGGCAACTTATACAATAATTCTCTAAGCTGGTTTTCAACTTAAATTTATTCGCATCAGCGGTGCTGCGATCCGGTATTTCAGTATGACACAACAAACACATCTCTTGATTGATCTTCCCCTCAGCAGTTATTTGATTACGATGAATATCAAATTGCATATAGTCCTCTTTCGAATGACATTCATAGCAGAGGACATAATTATATGTCTTTGGCTTTTTCTCCTTTTTCTGTTTTTTCTGTTTTTTACTTTTTGTGCTTGTTGGCAAACGCTGAGAAAACTTCGATTGCGTAGAAGCCGCCGAATTAGTTGTCTTCCCGCTTTTTTCCCGCTCTACAAAAAAGCCCAAAAGCTCCTTGCGTGGTTTGCGCAAGAAAAACGGATTAGCATCCAATCCGCTTTTGTCCGGTTTTTGGTGAGCATTAAGCTGGTGACAGGTCATACAATTAATCCTGTCCTTGTCATAAAGCGGCAGCAGTGTATCGGACGGCTGTGATAAAACGTGAGCAACTGAAATACCGGTAGGATGTGTTTCTCCTGTATGGGTTGTTTTATGGCATTCACCACATAACGTATTTATATCCCCTCCGGCTTTAAGCGTATTCTTGCCGGGATTAACCCCGGTATGACACGCCGGGCAAGCGCCCTCCCGCAAATGTGGGGAATCAGTAAGCGCTGCCTCTTTACGTGCCGCTGGATCACGCTTGCGGTGGTAATAGGTAAATTTATAGATGGCTTCATACCCATGACAGTCGGTACAAAAGTTTGTTTGAACATCTTCTTTCAAAAAATTTCTTTTAAACTTGTTTTTTATGGGTACAGCAGCGGCCTCCAGCTGTCCGGATATTATCCGATGTGGATTGTGACAGGTGGGGCAGGTGATATCTCCCTGCTGGTTTATTTGCCCATCCGGGGTATATACAGGAAAACGCGGTTTAAAACCTGCCTTTATAGCACTAGTTGAAAGTCTTAGCTTGCGCTTCCCTATAGTGTAGTCAGCATAAGGGAATGCTTTAAGCGCCGGGGTAAATACAGCCTCTTTCAGCAGCACAAACAGATTCTTGGGATGCAATGCCCGCTGCGGAACCTTGTGCTCGGCGATCCCGCCCGGTGCGTGGCAAGCGGTACATAAAATTACGCCATAATGCCCATCTACCGCATATTTTTCTCTCCAACCGGGCAAGCCGGCGGGCCCGGTTTTTTGTGCCCACATTCGTATAGGCGAGGGAGTATTATGGGAAAGATGGCAAGCGCTACATACTCCGGTTTCGGCCACGGTCTGACCGATTATATTTTTCACCTGTGGCGCCGAAACAGCTAAATCATGCGGCGAATTTTGGACAGCAAGCTGGTTCTGGTGACAGTTGCCGCACAAAAATGGCTCAGGCATATTGGGAAGCCGTAAAAAGCTGTTTTGTGAAGTACCTTCTTCTAATGCACCATTTCCTCTGGCGCGCAACGTTGGATCCCATTTATGCGGATCATGGCAAGTACTGCAAAACACTCGGCCATTTTGCTTATCCCGTTTACCCTCCGGGGTAAACAAGGGAAAATCCGTATCCCCATCGGCTGACAAAATAGGAACATTTATGGGATGCGAGTTGGGGCCTATGAGCTTGTTTTGAGCACAACGACCCCTACTGTGACAGCTACTACAGAGGCGGCTTATTATATCCTCACCCGGCCCCAGATCACGTGCCCAGAGTTGTTGAGTGATGTTTGAATTATGCGCAAGATGACATGTACCGCATAATCCGGCTTGTTTTGTGTTTTGCCCCAGAACATTTTTTGCCGCAGGCGCACTGACCGACAGATCGTGCTTGGTACCCTCGACCAGTTCCTTGTCCTGATGGCAGTCAATGCACAACAAGTACCCTTTATCACTTGATATGCGTAAAAAGCTGTTACTATCATCACCCTCTTGGTTTTCCCCGGGAGCATCAGCCGCCTGGTCAGGATTCCGGCGATGAGTATTGTGACAAGTTGAACAGGAGATCCTGCCCCGGGGGCTGATTCTTAGATCTTCCCCGAACAGAGGCAAGTGCCTGGGGCGTTGTGCGTCCGGCATCGGGATGTTCAAGGGGTGTGATTTGGCGCCTACTTGCTTGTTTTGGGCAATTTCGCCGTCTGTATGGCAGCTATTACAAAACCTGGTCAGCTTATCCTCGCCAGGGCCTTCCTTTCTATTCCAGAGCAAAAATGCGTTCGAACCGCGATGACTGGCGTGACAAGCTCCACAAACACCGCTTTGAGCGGTGGTTTTACCCTGAAGATTCTTGGCATCTGGAGCGCTCACCGACAAATCGTGCTCACTGGATTTGATAAAGCGCATGTCATTATGGCAACTATCGCACAGTGATGCTGCGGCTGAATTAGCCGCTATCCGCAAAAAACTATTTTTGGCGGTGGCGGTAGCTTTGGTAAAATCCGTAATACGGCTGACGTTTGGATCCCAACGATGCGTATCATGACAGGTATTACACAATATATTTCCCCGTACACTTCGCACCATAAAGTTGTCAAATAGCGGCAGCGGGGTATCTACATAACGCCCAAGCTTGAAAATATTTACATTCAGCGGGTGATTGTAGCCATCCAGCAGTTTTTCTTTGGCCATCTTCCCTGCAGCATGACAACTGTTACAAATTTTGCTTACATTATCATCCCCCTCCCCAACATCCTGATTCCACAGCATATAAAAATTGGCATTATGCACGGAGTGGCACTTACCGCAGAGACCACCACTATCAGCGGTCGTTTCATCAGGCAGGCTAAGCTGGGGGTCGTGCTTCGTCCGGCGGATAAGCCTCTTCTCCGCATGGCATTCATAACAAAGCGATGAGTTTACGTTTGGTTGGCGCAGGAAACTGTTGCTATGATTACCTTCCATGGTAATGGCGTTTGCTTTAGATTCAGATTTTTGGTTCCAGCGGTGAGCGTCATGACAGGTGGCACAGGTGACTATTCCAATTCCGGACTTGATCCCGTTTTGGGTGAAAAGCGGCAAGCTGGTTTGCGTATCACCAGTCCTTTGCAACTCAACATTCAGCGGGTGGGAATATTCGCCGACCTGCTTATTTTGAGCACAGTTAAACAGCGAATGGCAGCTTTCGCAAAGTTGTGAGATGGCATCTGTGTTATGATCGACTATTTTTTTAGCCCACATCTTAGCCCCGGCGCCATTATGTACCAGATGGCAGGGACTACAGATACCAGATTTTGCGGCTGTTTGGTTTAAAAGGTTTTTCTCAGCGGGCGCACTGAATCGTAAGTCGTGCTTGGTGTTCTTAATTGCATTCTCTTCTGTGGAATGGCAATATATACAGAAGGCGTCCTGCGCATTGTCTATTACCAAAAGACCTTTCTCCACCGGGGCATTATGCGTTTTATGGCAGGTCAGACAAATCATCTTTCCCCGCTCTTCAACCTTACCGCCAAGGGCAACGACTTCCCTGGAAATCACAGAGGTACTGGGCAGGATGTTTACCGGGTGGGTACCCTTGCCACTGGCGCCCTGGCGATCACCGGCCCACATAGCGGGATGGCAAATACCGCAGAGTTCTGAATTGCTGTTATTCAACACCAGCAGTTTTTCACCGCCGGCACGATGCACTTTGTGACAGGTTTCACAAATCAGCATATTCTTATTGGTGCCGGTATTTCCCCCATGTTCGATAATCATTTTAGGTATACGTTTGGTAGTAATACCTACCGGATGATTGAAGGTTTTTTCTGTTTTTTTCTGTTTTTCCCCGGCAGTAGTCTCCTCATGAAGAAGTTCAAAATCCTGCCCCTTAACAACAACCGGCACTCGTTCTTCACCCCCCATTTGGATATGACATTGCTTACAAAAGGAGGAATTCACATTCTCATAACGCAGAAACACCTTGCGGCTGTATATATGAGGGTTACGCTCTGTAGCATCCCTATCGATAATACCGGCGGTATGGCAGGTACCACAAAATATCTGTCCCTTTTCGTTTAAAGGGAATTCAGCGGGAACCTTAACTTTGTTGGAGGGTACAACATATACCGGATGACCATTTTGAACCCACACGCTGCAGGTTCGATAACCACCGGAAAGAAACGTCTCCACATGGCAAGTGTAACAAATAGTCTCGACTTCTGCGGCAACTGCTTTCGTTAAAAAATTACAGATAGAAAAAAGGCCGACGCTTAGGACAAGATGCAGAGTGAGAGAAAACATCCTCCGGCTGTTCATGTATTCCTTCATTACCAGGCTATCCTCGATGATTCAAAGACAGGTCCCTCTTTACAGACCCGGATGTAATCCTCAGCTTGGCTGGTTTTAACAACACACCCCATACAGGCTCCCACGCCGCATGCCATAACCACATCCAGAGAAAGCTGGCAGGGAAGCTCGTGTTGCTTAGCCAATCCGGCAACTTTGGCTAGCATGGCCTTGGGCCCACAGGCAAACACAGCCGCCACCGCAGTGGCCTCCCCGCTCGCCAGATAATCCGCAACTATGTCGGTTACTCTCCCGCTATACCCGGCAGTGCCATCTTCGGTAGCTAAATATAAGCGAACCCCCAACTGCTTAAAATCCTCCAGCGCCAGGAGGTCAGTCTTGCTTTTTCCCCCAACGAACAGCAAAATTTCAACCCCATGCCGCAGCAAATCCTGCGCCCAAAATAAAAGCGGCGCCACCCCTACCCCGCCGCCTACAAGCATAGCTTGTTTAATACCATTTTTAAGCTCGAAACCACTCCCCAGGGGGCCCAGCACGTCCAAGCTCTCACCCGGCCGCATATGCGACATCAGCTGAGTACCCTTACCCACCACCTGATATAAAATCTGTACCTGATCATCATCTACCCGGTGTACGCTGAATGGACGGCGCAACAGCGGATCACAGGCATCGCTCACTTTAAGCATTATAAATTGCCCCGGTTTCACGCTTTGGGCAAGTGCCGGGCACTGCAATATCAACCTATAATAACCCGGAGACAACTCGTTGTTCGCTAAAATAGTAGCCTGCATATACCAACAATCTCCCTTATGCTGCGGTTTACTTAAACCTGAAAAGCATTTCAGTGCACTCCAGGGTGCAATCATGTTGTATAGTCTATCATATTGTGCTATTATTTGGCAAATGTCTAAAGTACCTATCTCCCCTCGAATATATGTGCATCTGCCATTTGCTGTACTGGCTGAGAGGCTTAAGCAGGTTATCCAGCGTAAGATAAATCCAGAGATATATTTTAACGCCGATTTTCTGGATGCTCCTGATGCTTCCCTGTTAGCGAAAGTATCAGATGAATTAAAAGATAATTCCCTGTGCTGCACCTTCCACGGCCCGTTTATGGATCTCTCTCCCGGTGCGGTGGATAAAAATATTCGCCAGGTGAGTATCCAGCGCTACAAGAGCCTTGTACATATTGCCGGCCAATTTGCGCCTAAAGTGGTGGTGTTTCACCCTGGTTATGATGATTTACGCTACGGGGATAACCGGGAAATCTGGTTTAGAAACAGCCTGGCTACCTGGAACACGGTGTTAGAAGATGCAGAAAAATACGGACTTACGCTGGCGCTTGAAAATATTTTTGAAAAAGACCCTCTGCTTTTAGCTAAGCTACTGTAAACCATCAACTCACCCCGGCTCACTCATTGCTTTGATGTGGGACATTATAATCTATTCGCCGATTATCCGCTTGAGGATTGGTTTAACTTAATGGGTAAGTATATAAGCGAAATTCACTTGCATGATAATCACGGCGAACGGGATGAACACCTGCCTTTGGGCGAAGGCAACATAGATCTACCAGCCGTATTTGCCCAGTTGAAAATGCGGAATTTACGGCCTGCTTTGGTTATAGAAAACCACCAGGAAGCGCATGTTTCTTTAAGTCTTGAGCGAATTGGGAACTATTTAGAAACAACCACCTAAGGACATGGATAATTTAAATGGAAAAATGGCACAGCAAAAAAATAATACATAAAGGCCCTATAATCACCCTCTCCGCCGGAGAAGTGGAATTAGATAATGGGGATTTGGCTTATAGAGAGGTGATTCAGCATTCCGGCGGCGTGGTTATTGTGCCGGTACTGGGCGATGAAGTGATTTTAGTGCGCCAGTATAGAATCGCTATTGAAAGGGAAATACTGGAACTACCCGCTGGACGTTTAGAACCGAATGAATCCCCCCTGACATGCGGTATTCGAGAGCTGGAAGAGGAAACCGGCTATATATCAGATAATATGATTTTAGCCTGCGAATATTATTCTTCAGTTGGCTTCGCTAATGAAAAAGCGTATATCTACCTGGCCTTCGAGCTACAAAAAACAGCCCAAAAACTTGAGTACGACGAAAGGATACAACTGGAACAATACACAATCGCAGAAATAAAAGACATGCTTAACAAGAATAAAATTATAGACGCCAAAACAATAATCGGCCTCCGCGAACTACTAGCATACTATGAACCCAAATAATCCATGGAAAAGATTAGAACCTTGGGGGAAACCCTTCTGAAGGGGGCGAAGCCCCTTAATTAAAGGGGACTATGTCCCCTCCCCCAAACCCCCTTCCTAAGACTTCTATTTCCTTAGGGCTGGGAGATAAAAGTTTTTGAAAGGAGTTTGAGGAAAACTTTTTTCAAAAAGGTTCCCTCAAGGTTTTGGTCTTTTCCATGGGTTGTTCGGGTTAAATAGTATAGGAGTAAAAATGCAACCTGTCAGACTTAGATTTGCCCCCAGCCCCACTGGATATTTACATATCGGCGGAGCGCGCACCGCCCTGTTTAACTGGCTCTACGCCCGCCACTGCAAGGGCAGTTTTATCCTGCGTATAGAGGATACCGATATTGCCCGTTCGACAGAAGAATCTATTCAGGCAATATTTGATTCATTAAAATGGCTGGGATTAAACTGGGATGAAGAACCATATTACCAGACAAAGCGGCGCACGCTACATAATGAGCATATAGAAAAGCTGATAAGCGCGGGCAAAGCCTACCCCTGCTACTGCACCCGGGAGGAGCTGGAACAGATGCGCTCAAAAGCCATGCAAGAAGGCCGAAAGCCCAAATATGACGGACGCTGCAGAGAGCTTAGCGCACCAAAATCCGGACCGGCGACCATTAGATTCAAAGCGCATCAGAGCGGGCAGACGGTGGTAAATGACCTGATCAAAGGGCAGGTGATATTTGATAACGCTGAGCTTGACGATCTCATAATCCGCCGTAGCGACGGCACGCCCACCTACAACCTGGCAGTGGTGGTGGATGACGCCACATTAGAGATTACCCATATCATTCGGGGGGACGATCATTTAAACAACACCCCGCGTCAGATATTGCTGTATCAGGCAATGGGGTATACCCCGCCCCAATTCGGTCATGTGCCGCTCATCCTGGGGCCGGATAAGGCCCGGCTTAGCAAGCGCCACGGAGCAACCTCCGTCACCGCTTACCGGGATGCGGGTTATCTGCCGCAGGCCATGGTTAATTACCTGGTGCGCCTGGGCTGGTCGTGTGGGGATGAGGAAATTTTTTCAATTGAGGATTTAATCCAGAAATTCAGCCTGGATAAAGTAAATAAAGCCGCCGCTATCTTCGATGAACAAAAACTGCAATGGTTAAATGCGCATTATATAAACACCTAACCGGCGACAAAGCTGGCGCCGCTACTTATTCCCTTTTTGGAAAACACGGGGTATACAGTCGATGATATAAAGTGGCTGGCTGAAATGGTGAAAACCCTGCAAACCCGCAGCCGGACGCTGGATGAGATGTCCAAAGGGGCTGAGTTTTATCTAAAAGAAAAAATTGAATATGACCCGAAAGCGGCGAATAAGTTTTTGACACAGGATAAAAAAGGGGCATTTGAACTACTAAGAGAAAAACTAGCCGCCCTACCCTCTTTTGATGAACAATCCATACAAGCAGCTTTTGAGGAAGTCATGGCAGAACATGAACTTAAATTAAAGCATATCGCCCAACCCATGCGGATAGCGCTAACCGGCGGCACCGTAAGCCCGGGAATATTTGAATTAATGGTAGTACTGGGGAAAGCTAAAGTGCTGGAACGTATAAACGCTGCCTACGAGTATATAGGGGCGTAGCCCCTTTATCTGTTTCGGCTTTAATGACAAGCCGAAACATCTGGAAATCTCAACTGTTAATATGATAGCGATGAGAATGGAAAAGGCCGAGAAAAAATTTGAAGAATATCGAGAGCATTTAAAATCTGAAGCTGGAAGGTGGGTCCGTTATATTAAGCTTTACCACAGATTAAATGAACGTAGGGAGGACAGGCTAGCTGAAATGAATATAGCTCCGTGCTTCTTTCAGGTAACTATTGATGCTCTATTCTCAGTAATAATTCTTTGGGTTGATAAATTGTTCGGTTACAATGCTAAGCGTGGTTTTGTTAATTTTCTATCATTTATCACTACTGTCCGGTTAATAATCGAATAAATTCAACTGGATACAACCAGATGTTTCAGTTTTTTGGTAATCACATTGCGTAAGTAGCTGATAAATATGAGGTCTCTCGAATAAAGAGATGCTCAAAAT
>JAJRUU010000228.1 GCA_024277605.1 bacterium | reverse complement strand
TGCCAGACCAGGCATGGCCTGGACTTATTATCAAAAAGAGTCTAAATCCAACGTCCATGATAACTTTGCTTGCCTGAAAATTATTGTGTGGAAGCTGACAAAGTTAATATTATCAGGCAGATGTGGTTTTGCTGTTAATAAGGCCCGAATTATTCGGGTAGAGAGGTGATAAGTTGACTAGTAAAGGGAAAGATACCGTTTCTTCTGATTTAAAGGGAGATGGAGTGAGGCTTCCGGTTGATGTTGAAGAGGCAGAGGCCGCATCTGCGAAGAAACCGGAAGATGGCAATATAGAAGACTTGAAACAAATGTTGCAGGAGAAGGAGGCAGAAATCAAAAAGCTGCAAGATCGCCTGTTGCGAGAGCAAGCCGAGGGGGAAAACTTTCGCAAACGCTTATTGAAGGAAAAGACCGACTTGGTTAAGTTTGCGGTTGAAGCGTTAATCAGTGATTTGCTCCCGATAATGGACGATTTTGAAAGGGCCATTGTGGCGGTGGATACCTCTCACGATCCTAAGACATTGCAAGAAGGAGTAAAGCTGATATTCAACCAGCTGCAGAATGTACTAAACCGGGCCGGTTTAGAGGGGGTAAGCGCCGTGGGAGAAGCATTTGATCCCACCAGGCATGAGGCGGTAAGGTTGGTCGAATCGCATGAGCACGATGACAGTATCGTTTTAGAGGAGTTGCGCAAGGGCTATACCTTAAATAAACGTATTCTCCGTCCGAGTATGGTGGCTGTTTCTAAGCGCAAAGAAGGCGCAGCCTGTAAGAACAAAAATCAAGATAACTAACCCGAATAATTCGGGCAGGCATAGCCTGTCTCTTCGGGCACAGCCTGTTTTTTCATGACGTTGGATTTAAGCTTTTTTTGATAATAACTCCAGGCCACGTCTGGTGTGGCAAGTCTTGTATAGATTTATGAATAAGTCGGGCTAAAGGGGACAGGTCCCCAAGGGGGCAGATCCCCAAGGAGACAGGTCTCCAAAGGGACTTGTCCCCAATTTAAATTTTTTTTCTTAGGGGGTATTAAAATCATGGGGAAAGTAATTGGAATTGATTTAGGAACCACCAACTCTTGTGTGGCGGTGATGGAGGGGAACGAACCCAAGGTGATTGCAAATGCCGAAGGTGGTCGCACTACCCCTTCGGTGGTGGCTATTAATAAAGACGGGGATTGGCTGGTGGGTCAGGTGGCCAAGCGCCAGGCTATTACCAATCCGAGTAATACGGTGTTTTCCACGAAAAGGCTGATAGGCCGACGTTTTGATTCCTCGGAAGTTAACGAAACACAGAAGCATATACCTTATAAAATAGTGAAGGCGGAAAATAACGGTTGTCTCATTCATATTGCGGGCAAGGATTATAGTTTGCCGGAGATTTCAGCCAGGGTACTGCAAAAAATGAAGCAGACTGCGGAGGATTATCTAGGGGAAAAGGTTACTGATGCAGTCATTACCGTACCGGCCTATTTTAATGACAGCCAGCGCCAGGCAACCAAGGATGCGGGTGCGGTGGCCGGTCTAAATGTGCTGAGAATTATCAATGAACCGACTGCGGCTTCACTGGCATATGGTCTGGATAAGAAGAAAGATGAACGTGTTGCCGTCTATGATTTGGGTGGGGGGACGTTCGATATTTCCATCCTGGAATTGGGTGACGGGGTGTTTGAAGTAAAGTCTACCAGTGGAAACACTTTTCTGGGTGGAGATGATTTCGATGAACGCATCATCAACTGGTTGGCCGATGAATTTAAAAAGGAACAAGGTTTTGATCTGCGCCAGGATAAGATGGCCTTGCAGCGCTTAAAAGAAGCCGCTGAAAAAGCCAAGTGTGAGCTATCTTCTTCACCAACTACCGAGATAAATTTGCCGTTTATTACAGCAGATGCCAGCGGGCCCAAGCATTTAAATATTACGCTGACCCGGGCCAAATTGGAGCAATTGGTAGGCGATTTGGTGAAGAAGACTATCGACCCTTGCAAAAAGGCCCTGGCGGATGCCAAGCTGAGCGTAAAAGACATCGACGAAGTGATCTTGGTGGGTGGGGCTACCCGCATGCCCAAGGTTCAGGAGACGGTGAAAGCCTTTTTTGGTAAAGAGCCGCACCGGGGAGTAAATCCGGATGAGGTGGTGGCTATCGGGGCTGCCATTCAGGGCGGGGTGCTCAGAGGGGATGTAAAGGACGTGCTGCTGTTGGATGTTACCCCGCTTTCGCTGGGAATAGAGACACTGGGCGGTGTTTTCACTAAGCTGATTGAGAGCAATACCACAATTCCTACTAAAAAGAGCCAGACTTTCTCTACTGCGGCTGACGGTCAACCCGCAGTAAGTATTAATGTACTTCAAGGTGAGCGGGAGATGGCGGCTTATAATAAATCGTTGGGCCGCTTTGACCTGGTGGGTATTCCCCCGGCCCCCCGCGGGGTTCCGCAGATTGAAGTTACCTTTGATATTGATGCGAACGGTATCGTGCATGTGTCGGCTAAGGATTTGGGTACCGGTAAAGAGCAGGCAATTAAAATCACCGCATCTTCCGGTCTTTCAAAAGAAGAAATCGAAAAAATGAAGCAGGAAGCCGAAGCGCATGCCGAAGAGGATAAGCGCGCCAAAGAACTGGCCGAAGCCAGGAATTTGGCGGATACGCTGATCTATTCCACTGAGAGTACGCTAAAGGAACATGCTGACAAGCTGGATGCGGCTGAGAAAGAAAAAATCAAGGACGCTATAGACAAGCTTAAAAAAGCCGTGGAAGGTGATGACGTATCGGTCATAACACCAGCCATGGAATAATTAACTAAAGCCTCTCATAAATTGGCGGAGGCCATGTATGCTAAAGCGGCTGCCGCCGGGGGCGGGGGGGCCGAGGCTCAGGCAGCGGGAGCGGCGGGTGGCGCTGAAACTGCTGGAACGGCAGAGTCCGCTAAAGCCGAGGATGTGGTAGATGCCGACTTTGAAGTATCCGATGAGGATAAATCATAAATCCGAGCTTGATGCCTAATTGTTAGCATAACGGCTGCTCGCCTTTTTGGTAAGCAGCCGTTTTGTTTATTTCGACCGACTGTCGATCATATTATGTCGGTTTGGTTGTGGAGACGATATGCCCAGTTTTTATGTAAAGCCGCAGCAGATGAACGAGGACAAGGTGGTGTTGGGTGGCTCACAGGCACATCATATTGCCAATGTATTACGCTTAAAAGCAGGAGCTGAAATTACGCTGTTTGATGGTACCGGATACGAATACCGGGTGCGGATTATAACGCTTAAAGCCGGTGAAATAATTGTACAGATAATTGGTAAATCAAAGCCGGCGGTTGAATCACCCTTAGAGCTGATTTTGGGCCAGTCCCTGATTAAGGGAGACAGGATGGAATTTATTATTCAGAAGGCTACCGAATTGGGAGTATCAGCGATTGTTCCGCTAAAAACAGCTCGCTCACGACGTGTGAATCAGGAGCTATTAGCTAAAAAGTATGTGCGTTGGCAGAATATCTCCACTGAGGCTGCCAAGCAATGCCGGCGTACCAGGCTTCCTCTAATAGGGAAGCTGACAGGGGTAGAAGAATTTTGTGCTGAATATGAAGCAGTTCAAGTTAAACTAATCTTTTGGGAAAAACATGGGCAAGGGGTAAAGGCTGTATTAAGCGGGACAAAACAGGTCAACCGGGCAGTTTTGTTGATAGGGCCGGAGGGAGGATTTAATGCAGAGGATGTCAAAATAGCCCAGGCACATGGTTTTATTGCAGCAGGGTTGGGCCCTCGGATTTTAAGGACTGAGACGGCGGCGGTTGCCGCTTTATCTTTGATTCAATATCAATTGGGAGATTTAAGCTAACACATAGCTGATGGTCTCGTAAAAAGCCTGAAAACACAGATTATTGTCATTCCCGTGTAAACGGGAATCCAGTATTTTCCGCTAGTTAAAATCAGGGTGGATTCCCGCTGGAGTTTACCCTTGCGAAAGCAGGGGCGGGAATGACGACTTTTTACGAGACCATCATAGCTTGTTTTGATTATGATTTATCATGAATGACTTCAGTAGTGTCCGGTTAGAAACTTGCACGCCGGGAAAAAGTTAAAAAAACAAGCGAAAGAGGTGATTTTTTTCTTGACTTTTGAAAAATAATTTCCCGGCAGAATTTTCGTAAAAACCCTTTTACTAGAAGGAGTTACGAAAATGCCGCGACATTTCAAACCTCACGTCAAGAAAAAACTTTACCCCTCCTTTAAAACTCTTTTTGACCCATTGCAATCCGTTTTGCCGGATGCCCCAGTCCTGGAATCACGAGGGAACAGACCGTTGCAAATGACTTTCGAAGATCAACTTAAGGCCCTGATTTTCTTCCACTTGGAAGACCATGAGTCGGGACGGCACCTGCTCCAATTCCTGAAAGAAGACGATTTCGCCCAGACCTATATCGCACCTGAGAAGGGCATCAGCAAGAGTAGCTTTTTCGAAGCCGTCAACACCAGGGGACTTGAGCAGTTGCAGTATGTCTTCCAGGCGCTTTACGCTCAGGCCCGGCACAGTCTGCCCAAGGAACACGCGCATCTTGGCGAGCTTGTCGCTATCGACGGCTCATTGATCGACGCCACTTTGTCCATGCACTGGGCCGACTACCGCAAGAATTCCAGGAAAGCCAAGGTGCACCTGGGCTTCGACCTAAACCGCGGGCTGCCCGCTAAAATATTTCTGACCGACGGCAAGGGCGCGGAACGTCCCTTTGTGCCTCAAATCCTTAGTCCTGGTCAGACGAGCGTTACCGACCGGGGCTTTCAGTGCCACCGCCGGTTCGACCAGTGGCAGGAACAAGGTCGCTTATTTCTCTGCCGCATTCGTCATGACACCGTTAAAAGCTGCATTGAGGCAAAGGTTGTAACTAGCGGCGGCATTGTCTTTTACGACGCCATCGTCTTGCTGGGCACTCCCGGGGTCAGCCAGACCGAACAACAACTGCGCGTGGTGGGCTACCGGGTTGACAATGTCGAATACTGGATCGCCACCAACCGATACGACCTCACGGCTGAGGAAGTCGCCATCGTATATAAACTGCGCTGGAACATCGAAAGCTTTTTTGCCTGGTGGAAGCGGCACCTGAAAGTCTACCACATCATCGCCCGTAGCGAATACGGCCTGATGGTTCAAATACTTGCCGGACTGATCACTTATCTGCTGCTGGCCATCTACTGCCGCAAGGAGCACAACGAAAAAGTCAGCATCAAAAGAGTGCGGCAACTACGCAACAACATTCGCAATGAAGCCCGTGCCGCCTGGGGAAACGCCCCTCCCCCTAGCTCGCACCGGCATGAACGCAACCATCAAAACGAATTTAGGCTCTATGCAAAAACCTAACCGGACACTACTGGAATGACTTTAGGTAAAGGATATAATTAGTTTGCAATACGAAGATATAATAAATATTACCGTTTTGTATTTATGGCGATGTGTGGCATAGATACCCTAAAGGGGATATATCCCCTCTTTTGTTAAAAAAATCCTATTATGCTAAGTATTTTAAAAAAACAGCTTGCTTTCTGGCTGAAATTTGTTATAAGTTAAGGGATAGTAGAAGTTTGATTTATGTGCCCCATGTAATCAATCTCCTGTAAAATTAAATCCGCTTTGTATCCTATAACCCGATCTATTCATAAGTTTATGTATGATTTGCCAGACCAGGCATGGCTTGGACTTATTATCAAAAAGAGTCTAAAGCCAACGTCCATGATAACTTTGCTTGCCTGAAAATTATTGTGTGGAAGCTGACAAAGTTAATATTATTAGGCAGATGTGGTTTTGCTGTTAATAAGGCCCGAATTATTCGGGATAAAAGGCTGTCAGTTGGACGGGG
>JAJRUU010000227.1 GCA_024277605.1 bacterium | reverse complement strand
GCGTGCAACAGGATGTAGACTGCCGGTATCTATAAACGGCTTAGCATCCATTCTCTACAGCAGCAGAATAACTTCATTTCCGTTGAACTTATCTTTACTCATTGGTGTATCTTCTGCTAAAATAACCTCCTTTCTATGTGCGCATAACTTTATTAACCCGATCTATTCATAAACTTAGAACAGATTTGCCAGACCAGGCATGGCCTGGACTTATTATCAAAAAAAAGCCCAAAACCAACGTCCTGAAGAAACAGGCTGTGCCTGCCCGAATTCTTCGGGATTAAATGGAGAAGGATTGTGATGATCGAAGGACATATTATAAAAATCGTGGGAGAGCTTAATTTAAAGACAAAACAAGTATCGGCTACTATCGCGCTCCTTGAGGAGGGAAACACAGTACCGTTTATAGCCCGATACAGAAAAGAAGCTACCGGATTATTAGATGAAGTGGCTATAACCGCTATCCGTGACCGGCTGGCTCAACTTGTGGAGTTGGACAAACGGCGGAAAACTATCCTTAAATCGTTGGAAGAGACGGGAAACCTTAGCGCCGAGTTGGAAAAAAAGGTGTTATCGGCAGAGACCGTGACCGTTTTGGAGGATATCTACTTGCCATATCGCCCCAAACGCCGCACCAGAGCCACTATTGCTATGGAGAAGGGCCTCAAACCGCTGGCTATGTGTGTTTTGGGCCAGGATGGTATTGATCCTTTGTCAGCGGCTGCCGCATTTATAAATCCCGAAAAGGGGGTTGATTCTGTCGAGGACGCCATGGCAGGCGCCAGAGACATTATTGCTGAATGGGTTAACGAGGATCAAAATGCCCGCATCCAGATGAGAGAATTATTCTTTAGCAAAGGGCTATTTCAGTCAAATGTAATCCTGGGCGAAGAAGATGACGGTATCAAGTATAAGGATTATTTTAACTGGGAAGAGCCGGTAGCCACCGCTCCATCCCACAGAATATTAGCTATGCGGCGTGGAGAAAAAGAAGGCTTTTTGATTATGCGTATTACCACTCCTGAAGACAAGGCGCAAGCTATACTTAAATCTCTCTTTGTAAAAGGGAATAATGCAGCTTCCGAACAGGTTATGCTGGCGGTACACGACAGCTACAAAAGATTACTTTCCGGTTCCATGGAAACCGAGGTGCGCCTGGCTACCAAGAAAAAAGCCGATGAGGAAGCCATAAGGGTATTTGCAGAAAACCTCCGTCAGCTTCTGCTGGCCCCGGCTCTGGGGCAAAAGAATGTTCTGGCTATTGATCCCGGATTTCGGACGGGGTGCAAGATGGTTTGTCTGGACCGACAAGGGAAACTTTTACATAATGACACTATATATCCTCATCTGCAAAATGAAGGTGCAACCGGGGCGGCGCTAAAAATCAGCACCCTTTGCCAGAGGTTTGAGGTCGAGGCGATTGCTATAGGTAACGGTACCGCCGGGCGGGAAACAGAGGCTTTTATTAAAAAGCTCGATCTGCCAAAAAGCATTCGCATAGTAATGGTAAACGAAAGCGGCGCATCAATTTATTCCGCATCCGCAGCAGCACGGGATGAATTTCCGGAACAGGACTTAACTGTTCGTGGGTCAGTATCTATCGGTCGGCGCTTGATGGATCCCTTGGCCGAGTTGGTGAAGATCGATCCTAAATCAATTGGGGTAGGACAGTATCAGCATGATGTGGATCAGGGGAAACTAAAGATGAGTCTGGACGATGTGGTTGTTAGTTGTGTGAATGCGGTGGGAGTTGAGGTCAATACGGCAAGCCCACAGTTGCTGATGTATGTTTCCGGCCTAGGGCCGCAACTGGCTAAAAACATTGTTGATTACCGAAATGAAAACGGTCCTTTCCGCGTAAGGGCGAAACTGAAAAAGGTACCTAAATTGGGGCCAAAGGCCTTCGAGCAGGCAGCGGGATTCTTGCGTATTCGGGATGGAGAAAATCCGCTGGATGGCAGCGCTGTCCATCCAGAGAGCTATTGTGTTGTAGAGGCCATGGCCAAGGATATCAATTGTTCCGTCCACGATTTAATGCACAATGAAAATCTCCGCAAAAAAATAGACCCAAAAAAATATGTGACCGATAAAGTTGGACTCCCGACATTGACTGATATTATTAGCGAATTAGCCAAGCCCGGTCGTGATCCGCGGGATAAATTCGAGGATTTTTGCTTTGCCGAGGGAATAGAAAAGATGGAGGACTTAAAACCAGGGATGCGGCTTCCAGGGATCGTAACCAATATAACCGCATTTGGCGCTTTTGTAGATATTGGGGTACATCAGGACGGCCTGGTGCACATTAGTCAGCTTGCGGACAAATTCGTGAAAAACCCCAATGCTGTGGTTAAGGTGCATCAGAAAGTAATGGTTACCGTACTGGAGGTGGATCTGAAAAGAAAAAGAATTTCTCTTTCTTTGAAAAAATACACGGGGGCTGCGATCTAAAGTGGTACCCTTAACCTGATCTATTCATAGGTTTATACAGTAGTGTCCGCTCCAAGTTTATATATGATTTGCCAGACCAGGCATGGCCTGGACTTATTATCAAAAAGAGTCTAAAGCCAACGTCCATGATAACTTTGCTTGCCTGAAAATTATTGTGTGGAAGCTGCCAAAGTTAATATTATCAGGCAGATGTG